>JACQWU010000058.1 GCA_016209155.1 Candidatus Desantisiibacteriota bacterium
ATTTTTGAGCATTTAATTAATGCTGAACAAATTATTGATAAATATATATATAATAATGATAAAAACTACTTAGAGATAAAAGAGATAGACCTGGACGGAGATGGATTAAATGAAATAATTGTAAATACACCTCTGGTGAATTTTTATCTGTCTCCTCATAGAGGAGGATGTGTTTTTGAATTAGATTTTAAACCGTGTCTATTTAATCTTCTGGATACATTAAAGAGAAGAAAAGAATTTTATCATAAGAAAATACAACAGCAGCAGACACAATTCAAATATGATAATGAAGGTACAAAAAGTATTCATGAAATTTTTAACAGTAAAGAGGCAGGATTAGAAAAATATTTAAATTATGACTGGTACGAGCATAAATACCTGCTGGATCATTTTTTGGAAGAAGATTCAACTTTAGAAAATTTCAGACAGGGTGTTTATAAGGAACGGGGTAATTTTGTAACAGAACCTTATGTATGTGATATAAAAAATACTCAGAATTTTTTGATGGTTTTATTTAAAAAAGACGGAGATGTTCTATGTAAAGGCCAGAATTCTGGAGAATAAAACATTGAATAGTATTGGAAAAGAGGAAAGTGTTTCCTGCCTTGAAGTTTGGGATGAATGGCTTAGACTTAAACTTGAATTTAAATTTACAGCTCCATGTTTATTATGGAGATTTCCGATAGAAACAATTTCTCAGTCAGAAAACGGTGTTGAAAAAATTTATCAAAACTCTGTTATTTTATCAAGCTGGAAGTTTTTAATCCCGGGTGGTGAAGAGTGGAAAACTAATATTAGAAATACAATTCAAAAAATTTAAAGAAAGGGCGTATTAATATACTGCTTAATTGATTATGAGAATAGAAAAAGAACTGGTTCTTAAAAATAAGCTGGGATTACATGCAAGACCGGCGGCAATGTTTGTACAGGTGGCAAATAAATTTAAATCAGATATTTTTTTAAGTAAAGATTCACAGTCTGTAAATGGTAAAAGCATAATGGGAATTTTAACATTAGCCGCTGAACATGGAAGCATAATACATATAGTAATTGATGGTCCTGATGCAGAAAGCATGATGAGTGAAGTAGTAGCATTATTTGAAAGTTGTTTTAGGGAAATTTAATAAGTTTATGAAGATAAAGGAATAATTTATGGAAAAATTAAAAAATTTAAAAGAAAAAACATTAAGAGGAATAGCGGCTTCCGCAGGCGTTATTATTGCAAAGTCATATGTATTAAATGAAAAAGCTTTTAACGTTTTTAACATTAAGAAAAAAAGTATATCGGAATCTGAAGTACCTGTAGAAATCGAAAGATTTAATAATGCTATTACCGCCACACGAAACCAATTGCTTAATTTACAGCAGAAAATTTCACGTGAAATGGATGAAAAACATGCTCATATTTTTCAGGCACATCTTCTTATTTTGGAAGATCCCATGCTTATCAAAGAAACAATTCAGAAAGTAACTGAAGAAAAAATGAATGTTGAATATGAGCTTAACTTAGTTCTTGAAAAAATATCAAATGTCTTTGAAAAGATGAATGACGGATATCTAAAGGAAAGATTAAGTGATATTAAGGATGTGGGTAATAGACTTCTAAGAAATTTGCTGGGAGAAAAACACGCGTCATGGGAAAATATGGAAAAAGATGTAATTATTGTTGCTTATGATCTTTCTCCATCAGATACAGCAATTATGCATAAGGAAAAAGTCGCAGGTTTTGTTACAGATGTCGGGGGAAAAACATCTCATACAGCAATTATGGCCCGTTCATTAGAAATACCTGCGGTAGTCGGGCTGGAAATTATTACTCAGGAAGTTTCATCAGGAGATATTTTAATTATTGATGGTAATGAAGGGATTGTTATCATTAATCCCAAAGCCGCTACAATAAAAAAGTATAAGCAATTACAGGAAAAAATAGAAAAAGCCGAAAAAGAACTTTCTAAACTTAAAAATTTACCCGCTGTTACTTTGGATAATTATCGTATTCATTTGCATGCAAATATAGAATTCCCGGGTGAAATTGATTCTGTATTGGAACACGGAGCGGAAGGTATAGGCCTTTACCGGACAGAATTCCTTTTTATGAACAGAGAGCAATTTCCTTCAGAGGAGGAACGGCTTGAGGCATTTCGTGGGGTAGTAGCCAAGATGGCTCCTCGTCCAGTTACGATAAGAACTCTGGACCTTGGGGGAGATAAGTTTATTTCATATCTTAACATATCAGGTGAGATGAACCCTTACCTGGGGTTACGCGCAATAAGGCTGTGCTTACAGAATATAGAGATGTTTAAAACTCAATTAAAAGCTATTTTGAGGGCAAGTATTTTAAAGAATTTAAGGATAATGTTTCCCATGATTTCCGGTCTTGATGAATTAATAAAGGTTAAAGCTATATTGAATGAGGTGAAAAATGACCTTCGGAAAAAAAGAATTCCTTTTGATGAGAATATAAAAGTAGGGGCCATGATAGAAATTCCTTCAGCCGCAATGATAGCCGATATCCTGGCGCGTGAAGTCGATTTTTTTAGTATAGGAACAAATGACTTAATTCAATATACTTTAGCTGTTGAAAGAGCCAATGAGAAAGTTGCGTATCTTTATGATCCGTTGCACCCTGCCGTATTACGCTTAATTAAACTGGTAATAGATGCTGCCGGCAAATATAATATAGATGTAAGTATGTGCGGTGAAATGGCAAGCGATCCATCTGCTGTTATGATACTTACAGGTATGGGATTAAAAGAATTAAGTATGAGTCCGGTAATTATACCTGAAATTAAAAAAATAATAAGAGCCACAAGTTTTAAGGAAGCAGGGACTTTGACGGAAAAAGCTTTACATCTGGTGTCTTCAGAAAAAGTTGAAAAATTGGTTAATAATGCTGTAAAGGAGTTAGGAAATATGGGTATTTAAACCCGCTAAAATCAAAAAATATTATGTTTAAAATTGAATTTCCTCAAGAACTAATAAATGAATATGTATCAGCCAAACAACATCTGAAGACAGATTATAAAAGTAATAATATAGAAGAAATGATAGATAATGTTGTGGGTTTGTCTGCTTCTTATTCACATACCGCTTATTTTTCTACAATAGCGAGGATTAATTTTAGTATTACTGAAACCTGTTTTAATAAAATAATACAAAGTAAAAAAATAATTAAGAAAAAAAACTTTAACGGAAAATTATTTTTTGTATCAAAAAGTCTGGCGGATATTTTAAATTTAATATTTAATAAAAAATTAAAAGAAGAGAAGATAATATCAGCAAAAACTAAACTGGTGGCTTCTTATATGTATGCTTTCGGGCCGGTCTCTTTAGAGGATATTATATGGTGGACAGGGTTTAATAAAGAGGATACTGAAAGAACACTTTTTTATTTAGAAAAGGAAATTATTGCTGTTAATATTGATAATATAACAATGAACTATTATATGCTTAAAACTGATTATGAACAAATGATTAATTGGCGCCCGGAAAAAAAATTAGAAATAAGTTTTCTCCCTGCACAGGATAATTATATAACAGGATATAATAATTGTGACAGGTTTTTGAGAAATAAAAATGATTTTAGTAAAATTTTTAGTAGAGGGAAAAAATCCAAACCTGTAGTTCTTATAAATGGAAAAATATTTGGTACATGGGAAATTAAAAACGGAAAGATAAAAACAAAATTATTCAACAATGTCCCGCAGAATTTAAGTCTAATATTAAATACAGAAAAAGAACGAATAGACAATATACATAATTTAGATTCAAAATAACCGTTTTTTGCTGTAACTGCCTGCAAGTTTCTGTTTTTGGCTCATCGATATTTTTTCCAGATGGAACTGATACCACATATCCCCGTAATTTTTCATTTTCATTTTTTCATTATTACGTAATGCGCCTAAATTATTTTTTATTTTATCATCAAGAGGATTTTTTTTCTGGCCCAGTGTAAGAATTTTTATGGCTTCTTCCTGTTGTCCGATTTTCGCCAGACAAAAAGCATACAAATTCCACAAGAATCCTTCTTTTGCATTTGCTCTTGTTGCTTTTTCAAAAGTTTCTATCATTTTTTTCTTATTGTATCTTTTCATATAAATAACTGCCAGCATACCCTGTGCAACCCAATGTTTTACAAAGGATTTTTCGAGATAACCAAAAGCTGTATCGAATTCTTTTTTTGTATAATAAATAACACCTATTTGAGAATTCAGTTGAGATTTTATGAACGGATGGCGATTACTGTATTTATAACCGGAATTAAGCAGTTTAATAGCATAATCTATCCGGCCGGCTTGTAATTCACGGGCAGCATTATCCATAATTTCGTTTATATATTTCATGACTTGCTTCCCGAGAAAGAACATTGAAGCAAAAGATAAAACAAGTCCAATAAGTATGGAAATCCATAAGGGACTATTTATAAAAAATAGAATCAAAAAACCTGCTATCCCTATTATTAATGATATACTAATATTTATCATAGTTCTTAATTATTACCCCACATCATGAATATTCTCTTCTTTAATCTCTACTATGGGAGAAGGTTGTCCTTTACGTTTATAATAGTCATCAATAGCAGCGGAACAATGCATTTTTATTTTTGGCAGACCTCCTAATGCTGATGCTACGGCATTATTCGTGATTTTAAGAGCCTCTTCAATAGTCTTTCCTTTTATCATTTCTGTCACCATTGAACTTGTTGCAATTGCAGCACCGCATCCAAAGGTTTTGAACTTAGCATCAGTTATAATATTATCTTTTATTTTAATATATAACTTCATAATATCTCCGCAGACAGGATTCCCGACACTGCCAATTCCATCTGCATCAGTTATTTCTCCCACATTACGCGGATTCATAAAGTAGTCCATCATCTTAGAGCTATATTCTTCCATAATTTCCTCCCGTTTTAAACGGTAATGATAAAAAATTAACCATAGAGAAACCTTTTTATCTGGATGTGCCATTAATACCCTGCCTTTCTAAGGCAGTGTATTAATGGCACAAAATAAAGAATAAAGAATTCCTATCAGAGACAGAAGATACCCTGCGGTCTCTGCCGCAGGGTTCTTCATTGTTTTAAGGAATTGATAGGTGACATAACCACTGAACGATACTCCCCGGTACCTTTGCTGAAAGTACGGATTGCATCGTCATTATCAAGAGCCATATAAATGACTTTACGTTCTTCGGGGCAAAGAGGTTCAAGAACTATTTCTTTTTTAGTCTCTTTTACTTTTTCCGCATAACGCAAGGCAACATTTTTTAATATTTCTTCACGATTTTTTCTGTATTTTCCCACATTCAGTATTATTCTTTTCTTTGCTACCTGTTCTTTGTTATTATATATTAGATTTACTAAATGCTGCAAAGAATTGATTGTGCTTCCCCATTTCCCAATCATAATACCTTCTTCCGTACTATTAAGATCAACATAGATTTTTTCCCGGCCTTCACGGATACTTTTAATATTATGATTAATATCCATACTTTCAAGAAATTTAGTTAGAAGCTGTTCAATCTGATCCTTTTTTTCATTTTCCGTTAGTACTTCCTTCATGGTGATTTTTATTCGAACATTTTTTTTCCGGCTAAAGAATCCTTTGCTTTTACCGGAATCGATCACTTCAATATTAACTTTTTCCTCTGAAACGCTCATTTTATTTAGTGCTTTTTGAAGAGCTTCTTCATAGGTTTTCCCTTCTTCTTCAATACTATGCATAATAAACCCTCCGAGTTTTACATAGTTCAAGATTATGTTTTTATGATATTAAATTTTATAACAATTTTTCTATGATTGCAAGGCAATTTTTTTATTAATAAAATATTGATGAATAATAGTTAATACATTATTCAAAAACCAATATAATACAAGTCCTGACGGCATCTTATAAAACATTACTCCAAAAATTACAGGAAGACCAAATAAAAGAAAATTTTGTTGAAGTTTTTCATCTTTGGTTGATTTTGGATTATTATGCGCAGTCATCTTCTGCTGGAAAACCATGGAAACCAGCATAAAGATAGGTAATATATTAATTGCTATCGAGCCAATATGTGTAATAGTATCAGGTTTGGAAAGATCTGTGATCCACCATATAAAAGGAGCATGTCGGAGTTCAATTGCGTTATTTAATGTATTATAAAATGCGAGAAAAATGGGTATTTGCACCAGCATCGGCAGACATCCGCCAAATGGATTTACTTTTTTATCTTTATATAATTTCATTATTTCTGCATTTAGGCGTTGTGCATCACTTTTATACTTTTGTTTCAGAATTTCCACTTCGCCCTGTATTCCCTGCATCTTTTTCATTGAGATATGACTTTTTTCTGTTAAAGGCATGAATATTATTTTAATAATTATTGTAATAATTATAATACCCATTCCATAATTATGTACAAGGCTGAATAAATATCGTAAAACTATCAGCAGTCCTTTGCTCATAAAACCAAAAAAACCAAAATTAATATTTTCTTCCAGGCTTTTGCCCAGAGTACTGAGTTTTTCATATTCTTTAGGTCCAATGTAGATTTCAGTCTTTTCTTCGATTTCAGCACCGGGAGATAAGGTTTTGCTTTTCATTACTAAACCTATATTGCATAAATTTTTTTCGTCTTTATTTGTTTTATCAATAAATAAAGATTTAGTATCCTCACCCGGTAAAAACACACAGACAAAATATTTATTTGCGATAGATATCCAGTTGTTGTTATTTTTAGATATATCTACATTATCAATCGGAAATGACTCGCTTTTTTCTATTTTATGAATAGTGTGATGCTTTACTTTATTCGCTATGCAAGTAACAATACTATTTTCGCTAATTCCTATTTCGGTATCATTTAGCAGAGGCTCCCATAATAATTTATGGTCAGCTACAAGATGCTCCGAATTATCTAAATTTATAATTTTTATTTTAATGGAAACAAGATAACTATTATCTTCCAATGTGAATTCTTTTATAAATTTGAGATAGGGCAGATTAGTGTTTTGTGTTTTATTAATTGTATAACTAAAATTTATTATCGATTTGTGATCTTCTTTCTTAATTTCAACATCCCATAATTTAAAATTCAGTTCTTTATCCAGAGCCGCTTCATTAAGGTAAATACCTAATGGGTAAAAGTTATTTTTTTCATTTAAATCAATCAGCTTGATATTTTCATTTTTATTATCATTATATTTTTTTAATGATACCTGTTTTATAATTCCGCCAAGATTCGTAAAAATTATTTTAATTAACTGATTTTCAAGTATTACTTCTTTTTTTTCTATTTCATTTATAAGGAAAGAAGTATCCATATTTTCTGCCGTGAGCATTCCCTTTTCATTGTTTTCATTAAATCTCTCTGCTATCGGAGATACAGGCATAGAGGTTCCTATTTTTTGATTTTTTACAGGACCGGGTTGATTCTGAGGTTGAAATAAGTACGTCCATATAACCATAATAGCTACTGATAAAACTATAGCCAATAACATTCTTTTTTCCATAAAATTATTCTCCCAAATTATTTAACAAATAATGCCAAAAATTAACCACAGAACACAGAATAAATCTCTGTGTTCTGTGGTTTCTCTTTTTTTTATATTTTTTTTAAGTACCTATTTAACAGGATCATATCCGCCAGAATGAAAAGGATGACATTTAAGTATTCTAATAATACCCAACCATAAACCTATAAAAAAATTATATTTTTCAATAGCGTCTATCATGTACTGGGAACATGAAGGATAAAACCGGCATGATGAAGGTAAAAAACGGGAAAAATATTTTTGATAAAGCCTGATTAGTTTGATTGAAACATATTTCATTTTATTAAATATTCAGGATACCTGTTTTTTTTAAAATCGTTAAGACATCCTTTTCTATTTCTCCGTATTTTTTATCTCTAATAGCAGTTTTTACATTAATAACAATATCATATTTATTATATTGAAATAAATTTTATTTTTTTTAAATATTTCCCTGAATACTCGTTTAAAATAATTTCTTTTGCAGGCATTTCCAATCTTTTTACTTATAGAAACACCAAGATTTGAAGATTCATTTTGCATTAAAAGATGGTATATGGTTATATACCTGCCAAAAGATTTAATACCATTATCATAAACTTTTTTAAATTCATTTTTTTTCAATATGCTGTAATCCGGTTTTTGTTATTTAAACGGTTAACCGTTTTCGTCCTTTTTGCCGTCTTCTTCTCAATACATCCCGGCCTTTTTTAGTGGACATACGTTTCCTAAAACCATGTGTAGTCTTTTTACTTTTATTATGAGGTTGAAGTGTTCTTTTCAAGCCAGTGCTCCTTTCTTTATTTAAGATAGAAAATAGTAGTATATAATAAAATAATAAGTAAGTCAAGAACATATCTCTAAAATCAGCAATCGGTCAGTTATTGGAGGAAAATCATTAATTTTTGATTGTCATTGCGAGCGAGTGATGAGCCAAAGCCCTTCGTTTCACTCCTCGCAATGACAGATTCCACAAATAACTGACCGATTACTTTTTTTGTTGATTTGCTGGATTCTTTTAGATTTTTTAAAATCAATAATTTTAACTAATTCTTTTTGATTCGTATGCCAGCCAAACCTATCAGGCTATAACCGAGAAGTAGCAGGGTTGAGGGTTCTGGAATCAAACAACCTCCGTTGGTTAGTGGATCAATTAAAAAATCTTCTGAAGAGACATCAAAATCAACTTTGTAAACAGCCGAGTTGAATCTTGTGGCATATGGTGACCAGTAGTCCCCAAAAGGAAACGTGGTTTCTTGAAACACTAACTCTTCATCTGAATTATAGGCTTTCAGTATAGCCGAACCTTTGAAATAGAAGCTAATCATATTTGTTCCATACGGGATAGTCATTGTCACAGTGTTTGGTCCATGAATCTTTGCTCCATTATCGTCGGGGGTTCCATATGCTCCTTCATCTATCACATACAGTCCGGTTGAAAAAGTGATTTTTTCGATATTTTCATAGGATTTTAACACATCGGTGTCAACTGCCAGGTCGTCAAAC
>JACQWU010000059.1 GCA_016209155.1 Candidatus Desantisiibacteriota bacterium
CAAATCCCTTTTTAAAGAAAAAAGGGGCGATTTTAGCTTTAAAACGCAAGCAAAATTGCTAAAATCGGGTTTGTGCAATAGGCTCTATAAAAAATCTTTATTTTTTAGTAAATAAGAACATAATATTTTTCTTGACAAATAATAAGAAATATATTATACTTATGATAAAGAAATGGAGGTAAAATATGACCATGCTTAAATGTAAGAGATGTGGATGGATTTGGGTACCAAGAATAAAAAATGTGAAATTATGTCCTCATTGCAAAAGTTATTGCTGGAATAAATCTAAAGAAAAATAAATGAAACGTAAAATATTGCATTGTCCTAAATGCGGTCAGTTTTTATTATTTAAAAAAGAATACGTTTATTGGCATAGATATGATTGTAAATGTGGTATAATATTTTTAACATTAGGACGCGAGCCTTCTCAAATAGAAAGAATTGAAGTGGAAATTATAAAATCTAAATTTAAAAAAGTTTTTATAGAAAAATTATGACTAAATGTGAGATAAAATATAAAATATTAAAATTAAGTTAAAACTGGATTAATAGGATAGCCTGCATTAGATAGTTGGTATTTTATATATCGAAGAGAAATTAATATTTTTAAAAATAAAAAAGAGCTTGGTAAAAAAATAAATTTAAAAAAATAAGGAGAAAATATAAATATCGAAGTAATGATAGTTCCGTGAGAACGCTTTATGCAGATATATTATCTGAAGCTCAAGGAGTGTACAACGGCATACACAAACTCTCAGAAATAAAGATATTTATCAGAGCAGCGAAGGCATGTTCTAAATTTAATTAAAGATTAAAAGAAGGTAGTTAATAAAGATTTAGTTGTTACAAATGCGATGCCTGGATTTGGCTGGCACGCATACGGATTAGCGGTGGATTATGTCTTTGATGGCAATCTTCAGAAAATTGGATTGCAATGGTCATGGGATGATGCGGATTTAACGAAGCCAGGAAAGCAACCTTTACCGTGGAAAAGATTAGGCGGACTTGGAGCTTCGCTAGGATTAGAATGGGCGGGTTACTGGAAGCATTTTCCAGAATGTCCGCATTTTCAATCTGTTTATGGACTAAAAATAACACAGGTGTATAATATTCTTATCAATGAGGGATTGCCTGCTGTGTGGAAAATTTTAGATAAAAAATAAATTAAAAGAGGTGAATACATGACCGATATGGAAAAGCTCCAGTGGAAACTGGATAATATGACGGAGTCAGAACCGGAACCGGAAACCTTTGACGATTGCGCCGGTTGTCAACAAGGCCGGACAACATGCTGGACGTGTCCAGTAATAAACTAAAAGGAGGTGGAATATGGAAAAATTAATTGACATTGACGGCAATGCGTATTCGACTGTCCAGATTGGCAATCAAATTTGGACAACAAAAAACCTCAGTACCACAAAATTTAATGACGGTACAGTCATACCTAATGTTATTGATGATGAGCAATGGTCAAAACTTATTACTCCCGGCTATTGTTTTTATGACAACACTGCAGATATATCCGCACGGGAGAAGTATGGAGCATTGTACAACTGGTATGCGGTGGATACGAAGAAACTGGCTCCTACGGGTTGGCATGTTCCTACGGATGCGGAATGGCAGACATTGTCGGATTTTCTTGGTGGAGATGGTGTGGCAAGGATAGAGATGTTTGAAGAATTTCTGTGTGGTTATCGTGGTTATGGTGCTAATTTCGATTACCAGGATTGTATTGGTGGTTGGTGGAGCACTGCTGAGTCCGATGCGTTACATGCGTACAGTCGTAATCTCTACTACAGGGATAGTATCCTGAATAGGGATGACGATGATAAGGTGTATGGATTCTCTGTCAGGTTGATAAAAGATTAAGGAGAATAAAAAATGAGCGACCAGAAAACAATCATAGCAATTTGGCTGACTGCCATTTTTACAGCGATGATAATTTACTTTTTTCTCGTCCGCTTTGGCGATCAGGCGGGAGAGATCAAGCGCCTGCAAGTACATATCAGCAGATTGGAATCCACGATTATTGAATATCAAAAAGCAATACCTGATACAATGTTATCAGCAGGGGAAATGCCATAAATCAGGAGGAGTAAATGGATAAGCACAGAATCTTCTTCGCGGGCTTTGGCTGCGGAATATTTTTTTGGTGGTTTATAGGCTTGATAATTGAAGCATGGCGAGAAGCAAGGAGGGGGAAAGTAAAATGAAATACATTAAAAGGCCGGAAATTGTTCAGGCATTCCAGTGGAAAGGATCTCTGGATGCGGGGATATATCCGCAATGGTTCGATGAGCTGGTCAGTCGCAAAAGATTTACAACACATAGCTTAAATAACATAATTTTTACAGAAAATAATTATGTCTATGTGGTGTAATTAGAGGTATTGCAGAAAATGTTTTTGAAAAAATACTACTGCTCAAATCCTAAGTGGTATTGGGTGGCCGATCAGATCGGCGGCATTCTGTACGTCAATGATAATTTTTACAGTATGGAAAATATTGTTAATTGCCTAAAGCTGAATGTTACCGCAAAGGATTTATTTGCATGGTACACTAATAGCGTTGACGAGGCGATGAAAGGTGGTTCAATTAATCTGGTAAATTGGCTAAAATTAAAGAAAGGAGAAAGACTATGGGCGGAGGAAATTTAAATCATGCATATTTTCGTGTCAATGACATAGTAGACGATATTAAGAGACAGATGACCACGCCGTTACATCGGGCTTTCGCGGAGCATCTGTTAAAAGTATCAAAGGCGTTGCACGATTTGGAATGGATGTTTTCGGGCGATACGAAGCCAGGGGATGAAGTTGAATCTATCCGTGCGATTGTATCTCCACAGGAAGAACTGGCGCATACTATAGAGAGAGCTAATATAGTACTGGCGGAATTGAAAGATTGTCTTGAAAGAGTGGAACATGGAAAAGTTAATTGACGTTGTCCAGATTGGCAATCAAATTTGGACAACAAAAAACCTCAGTACCACAAAATTTAATGACGGTACGGTCATACCTAATGTTATTGATGATGAGCAATGGTCAAAACTTACTACTCCCGGCTATTGTTTTTATTACAATACGACCGATGTTAAGGCGCAGAAGAAATACGGCGTTTTATATAACTGGTATGCTCTGGAAAAACTTGCTCCCGCTGGTTGGCATATACCAACTGATGCAGAATGGCAGACGCTGTCAGATTATCTTAGAGAAGATGCTATAGCGAGAGGAAAAATAAACGAGGCGGGAAATTGGCAATTATCCGATGTCGGAGCAATTAATGAGAGCGGATTCTCTGCTCTTTTGAGTGGTTACCGTCAGATCAATGGTTATTTCACTAATCAGAGTTACAGCGATAACTGGTGGAGCGCTACGATGTCCGATGCGTCAGTCGCGTACGCATACTATCGTACCACTTCCCACTATCCCGACTACCTGCCTAGGTACTGCATCAATAAAACATGCGGGTTCTCTATCCGATTAGTGAAGGATTAAAATGACGAAAGCAAGAAAATGAAAAACAAAAATACATGTAAAAGTTGTAAATGATTTCATTTAACTTACAAATTTGCATGGTATTGTTTATCTTGTATTCGACAATGTAAAGATAATTTTGAATTTGGACCAGTAGATATTAAATGGCTTAAAAATATAAAAAACTATGAGGAGATTAAAAATGAAAAATAAAGAATCCTATATCTATCATCACCCATGCGGGTTTGATGTTTCGCTTACATCGTTTCTAAATTATTGTCATGCAACGGATTACTATAAGTTTTCTCCTACTGTTATAAATAATAAAGAAAAGCACCCTATCTGTAATGGAGCAGGTCCGGCAGGATATGGTGCTATTGTACCAGATAAGATTTGGGGATTATCAATTACTGAAACTGCTAATGGTCATGATTGGAACTATCAGTTCGGAGAGACTTTAGAAGATAAAGAACAGGCAGATAGAACTTTTAGAGATAACATGGATCGTATTATTAGAATGGCATTTATGATTTCCATTCAAAAAGCGGAAAAATCTAATATAATTTTAAGACCGCTTTTGATCAAAAAAGCCAGAACTCTATACAATTTAAGATTATCTTGCGCTGATAAAATTTATTATAAGGCAGTTCAAATAGGAGGGAAATCTGCTTTTTGGGATAAAGGTATTTGTGATTTTACATGGGATAATATATCTCCTATTGATACAAATCAAATGATTCTTCCTATAGTCTGCGCATAAAACGGTTAATCTAGAGTTAATCGGGCTTGATGGGGGCTTTTTAAACTCAGGCTATTTGTAAAGGGTGGACAAGAAAAGAAATTAAAGTAGTGCTAGATCAGTGTACGGAGGGAGATTATGATAATCTACTCCGTACGCTGATGAATTATTGTTGGTAGATTTTTAAATATGTTAACTTTGTGTGTTTATTATTTAATAAGTTAAAAGGAGAGTGGAGTGTGGAAATAAAAGGAGTAATGAGAGCAGGTTTTCCACTCTCACAGCGGTGATAATTTACATTAAAAATCAGGAGAGATACTATGAAAATTAGGAGAGATGCCATGCAAATAAATCTTGACGTTCAATCACTTGCCGTGAGTGACGGTAATCTTTTTGCTAGGATTGATGGTGGTATTTTACGTTCCACAGATAATGGGAAAACCTGGACTCATATGGATATTGGATTGATAAATAATTACGTTCAAGTACTTGCTGTAAACGGTAGTAATCTTTTTGCTGGGACTTTGGGCAGTGGTGTTTTCCGTTCCACAGATAATGGTGAAACATGGATTCCAATAAATACCGGATTGACAGACCTAAATATTTATGCACTTGCCGTGATTGGATCTGACCTCATCGTAGAGACTTGGAGTGGTATTGTTCATCTCTCCACGAATAAGGGTGATACTTGGACTGAAGAGTTCTTTTTATACAGGAAGAAAAAAGAAGACGTGATGAAAATAAATTTTAAGGACCTTCGACGTATGTGCAAATGGTGTTGGCAGGAATGCGGCACAGATGTGAGGTATTTTTGTGGTGGAGAAAAAAGAGACTGTATGGAAGAATCGTGTCTGTTAAATCAGGAAATCCCCAAAACCAACAAACTGGAAAGGATTATGAAATGAACCATTACACGATCTTCTGTATTGGCTTTGATTGCGGGATATTCATCTAGTGGTAGGAGAACAAATGAACTTTCAAAACTCAAGTAGTCTTGCTGATTTTCAAGATAAAGTTTTCGTCAGATATCAAAATAGCGAAGGAATATTAACTTTAAAAAAAGAATTAAAACAATTAGAAAGTAATTTATGGATTAAAACTGCGAGATTCACAGCCCCAAGTAATTTAGTTATACGTCATTTAATATTGATAGATTTAATTAAAGA
>JACQWU010000060.1 GCA_016209155.1 Candidatus Desantisiibacteriota bacterium
TATTGCTTTGACAACGCTTTATTTTGTTTTAAAGATACGTTAATCATTCAGGTATTTAGACTGAAGGCTGAAGGATATTATAAAATATCCAAAATTTTTTGTCACTCATTATTTATAACTAAAAGCCTTCCACCTTCAGCCTATTCACCTATATTTAAATATTCCCTAATCTTTTTAATGCATGAATTTTGTCACTTTGCCCGATTTTGGCGAGTGTTATGGCTTTTCTTAAATATTCAATTGAATTGTCGTAATTTTTCCGGTCGACAGGATAGGGGAAACCGTCTTTACCTCCATGAGCAAAACTATAGCGTGCTGGGTCTTCGAAACTCGGGGATTTGCCGTAAATAATTTCTGAAATTAATGCAAGAGCGCGGATGGTTTTAGGACCTACGCCTTCAATTCCCAATAAATCTTCAAAGTTTTCAGGCTGTTTTTCATAGGTTGTAAGAAATATTTTTTGAAGATATTTTGAATTAATGTCTTTTTGTAAAATAGGATGCCTGCCTGGTAATTCAAGGTTAATAATCTTATCAATTTCTTTAGCAAGCTTCTCGGGATTTTCCTTTGCCGCATCCGTACTGATAATTCTTGCCTCTTCACTTTTTTTTGCAACCATATTAAGAGTTTCACCGCGTTTGTCTGAACAAATCGCGGAATGAGGTTCACATACAAAATCAAGTACATCCTCGCTAAACCAGTGGTATCGCCTTGCCCATTTGTTTATATCATTCATCCCCTGCTGAACAACCGCCCAATTGCCTTTTTTGGTAAATAAAAATGTGTGATGATAAAGCTGGTATCCATCCTGGACAGCGGAGTTATCCACCTTTGCGGACATTCTGCTCGCGTAAACAAGTTTAAGCGGATTAATTGATAATTTTTCCGACCATAATTCTATCTCGGATGGTGTTTTTCTTGAGGTTTTGCCTTTACCGCCGGCAACGAAAACACCTAATTCTTTTTCAATCCCGCGAATTGATTCTTTTATTGCTCCGCAAACCGTTGTCGTTAATCCGCTTGAATGCCAGTCAAAACCAAGCACACAGCCGAATGCCTGAAACCAAAACGGATCAGACATTCTTTTTAAAAATTCTTCTGGTCCGAAATCGGAAACTATAAGGGTTATAATTTCCCTGCTCAGCGCGCGCATTTTGGTAAAAAGCCATGCCGGCGCGTTTCCATAATGAAGCGGTAAATTTGCGGTTCCTGTTTTTGTCATAATAGTATTATACCATTTTAATCATTGCGATAAAAGATGCAATACAGACTGCCAGGCTTCTTAGCGTAACAGCTACAATAGGAGAGGCTTTGGCAAGTCCAAGTTTATCCAGAATTGAAGCCATTCCCCACAATAAAGCAGTTAATAATGAATAAAATAATCCGCTTAATTTCATATTGGGTTTAATACATTCTTCTTAATCAATCAGAAGAAATCCTTTTTTTTTTGTAATTCATTAAAAATATATCGTGTAACAAGAGTATCCACTCCATATTGCTCTCCAAGCCTAAGAATCGAACCTCCAAATAGATCTCTTTCATCCGGCTTGTTTAAATTTTCGAAATCTCTCTGAAATGAGGTTTTAGTTTCAAAGGGAAAAGAACTTCCTGCTTTTAATGAGTCTTCTATTATTGACTCAGGAAGATTAATCCCAATAACCTCCAACTCCGCCAACACCTATTATCGCAATTTTCATTTAATTTTATCCTTCTATTACAAAAGGTCTTTCCATTTGAACCCCATTTCTCAACAAATCTTTATAACAACTTTCCCTTTTACCCTTTCTGTTTCACTGTAAATATGGGCGTCACGGATCTGCTCAAGTGTAAAAGTGCGATCAATAAGTGGGATAACTTTCTTATCTTTCATTATCCTTAGGTAAAGGTTGTTCAATATCCTTGATTTCCAGCACATCCGCCTGACCGTATTTTCCGATTATAACTGCTTTCATAATTTTCTCCTCATTTCAAAACTTTATCTGTTCAAGCTCATTTTCTTTACCGTTATTTGCCAGCGTCCAGAAACGCGCGGTGCCGTGTGAAAGCCTTAGGAGTATAAATCTTGGATCGTCAGCTTTGCCTCCAAAAGATTTCAGATAATCTCTTTCATTAAGCAATTTTTGTTTTTTCTCGCGATCATCTATAATTTCAATTTCACCTGTAATACGAAGCATCTTTGAATAATCTCGTGAACAGTAGCAAAGCTCGATCTTTTTATTTTTCACAAGATTTTTATAAACATTTTTTGTTGAAGCGGTTGTAAAATAAAATTTGCCGTCATTAAATGAAACTGTCAAAAAACCTCTTACCCTCGGCTGGTCGCCGTCGATCGTAGATATAAAGCACACCGGATTTTCACTTGTAAAATCAAGAACATCTTTAAAAGACATATTTTTCTCCTTTTTATAATGCAGCTTTTTTTTCTTGATTTTAAAACAATTGAGGTATTTTGTCTTTCGTTTTTCTCTTATCTTTTTTAGAAATACTATCTTTTTTAAAAGCTTTCTGATAATCGGATGGAGTTATGTTAAATGCCTTTCTAAAACAAGCGGAAAGATATGAGGATGAACCAAAGCCGCAATCAAGAGCAATCTCTGTAATGGGCTTATCCGATGCTTTTAATAAATTTTTAACTATTTTCATGCGAACTTTATTCAGATAATCCTGCGGCGGTTGTCCTATTTCATTTTTAAAAACACGGAAAAAATGAGAAGGTGACATACATGCGGCTTTCGCAAGGTTATCAACCGTAATTTTTTTATCGAGATTTTGATATAAGTATTCAATCGCTTTATCAATTTCCAGCCGGTTTGATATTTTGTCAAGTTCAGGTGTGAAATCAAATATACTTCTTATTATTGAATGGCATATTTCCAAATTCATAGCATGTAAAATTATTTCCGACCCCTCAATTTTATTATCAAATTCTATCATGAATTTTCTTAAAAGCGGCAAAAGAGACTGATTTACAGGATAAAATTCACCTATAAATTTAATATTTTGTTTTACAGTATACATAGCAAGCTGTCTTTTAAAAAAGAATTTATTAATAAAAATAGCGATATAACGCGGAGGAAATTCTGAAGGGAGTTCATAATGAGGGATATCAGGTGAAAGACAAAACATCTTCCCTGAAACAGATGTAATTGTTTTTCCGTATATTTTAAATTGTGTTTCATCATTGAAGGAAATAATAAACATATATGATGGATGACTGTGCAAAGGAGCTAAAGCATATAAACATGCACCGCCAAGCGGTGTAAAAAGCCCGATATTTTTTGTAGCAAAACAATCCACATAACGAAGTTGTTCTTCGGTAATTGGGCCAACTAAATCCCTGATTTGTTTAAAAGCATCCTCGGTTTTGATATTTTGATTCATATTCACCTGATTTCTTAATATAAAAGCAAATTCACAAATAGTACAAGGGCAAATTTACAAATAATACAAAAGCAAATTTACAAATAATACAAGGGCAGGCACGGGGACCTGCCCCTACAATACAAATATTCATACCTGTTCAATTTTTATGGCTTTTGTAGGACAAATATAAGCGCATGCGCCGCAGCCGATGCAAGTGTCTGAAATTTTATCAAATGGGGTTTGAACTTTTTTTCTTGTTCCTCTGCCTGCAAAACTTATTGCGCTCATACCAACTACCTCAGCGCAAACCCGAACGCATAATCCGCACAATATGCAATCTGTTCTGGTTCCAAGATTAATACGTGTTTTGTTTACACCGTATTCTTCAGCAATTAATTTGATTTTTTCCGAATCCGGATTTCCGGCAAGGAGAAGTTCTATAACAATTTTTCGCGCTTTTTTAACTCTTTCGGTATCTGTTTTTACAATCAAGCCTTCAGTAACTTTATAAAGACACGCCGCATGAAGACCAATTCTGCCGCCTCCTGCTATTTCAACCAGACAAAGTCTGCATGCTCCATAGGGACTTAATTCTTTATTATAACATAAAGTCGGAATTTTTATACCGGAGGCAAACGCCGCCTCAAGTATTGTTTTTCCATTTTCAACTTCTAATTCTCTGTCATTAATAATAAATTTAATCATAGAAACCTCGGGAAATGCAGGCGTTTAGGCTGAAGGCTGAAGAAAAATAGTCTAAAATCCTTCAGTCTATCCACCTGAATTATTAATCCACACTAACAGCTTTAAATTTACATACTTCTTTGCACATTCCGCATTTGATACAGGTATTCTGATCAATCTTATGTAATTGCTTTTTATCTCCGGAAATTGCTTTTACGGGACATTTTATTGCGCATAAGGTGCATCCGGTGCATTTACTTTCAAGAATATGATATTTTATTAAAGCCTTACATACTTTTGCCGGGCATTTTTTATTTATATGCTCTTTATATTCATCTTTAAAATAATGCAAAGTACTTAATACCGGATTTGGCAGAGTCTGCCCTAATCCGCACATTGAGGCATCTTTAATGGCATGACTTAATTCTTCCATAAATTCAAGGTCAGATTCCTCTCCTTCGCCTCTTGTTATTTTCTCAAGAATTCCAAGTAAAGCAGATGCTCCATCTCTGCAGGATGTGCATTTGCCGCAGGATTCATCAGCTGTAAATTCAATGAAATATTTTGCCACATCCACCATACAGGTATCTTCATCCATAACAATCATTCCGCCGGAACCCATTATAGCCCCTGCTTCAGCTAATCTTTCATAATCCACAGGTAAATTAATTAATTCGGAAGGAATACACCCGCCCGAAGGCCCGCCTGTCTGTACTGCTTTAAATTTTTTATTATCAGGGATCCCTCCGCCTATATCATAAATAATCTCTTTAAGAGTAATTCCCATCGGCACTTCTATCAAACCTGTATTTGTAATTTTACCTACAAGTGAAAATATTTTTGTCCCTTTACTCTTTTCTGATCCAATTTTATAAAACCATTCAGCTCCATAATTAATAATTTTTGGAACAGTTGCCCATGTTTCAACATTATTTATACATGTCGGCATACCCCATACTCCTTTTTGCACCGGAAATGGAGGCCTCATTCTGGGTTCAGGATAACGTCCTTCAATGGAGGCTATTAATGATGTTTCTTCACCGCATACAAATGCTCCCGCTCCCTGCTTAATAGAAATATCAAAACTAAAACCGGTATTAAAAATGTTTTCTCCAATAAGTCCGTATTCTCTTGCCTGTTCAATCGCAGTACTCAGTCTTTCTCTGGCAAGAGGATATTCTGTCCTTATATATACATAACCTTCTTTTGCACCTATTGCTATTGCGCCAATAAGCATACCTTCCAAAACCGCATGCGGATCGAGTTCAATAATACTCCTGTCCATATAGGCACCCGGATCTCCTTCATCAGCATTGCAAATAATATATTTAACATCACCGGGGGAATTTCTGCATGATTCCCATTTTAAACCTGTCGGAAATCCGGCACCTCCCCTGCCCCTCAAAGAAGATTTTTTTATTTCATTTATAATTTCCTCAGATTTCATTTTTGTAAGAGCTTTTGCGAATGCTTTATAACCGTCTCTTGCTATGTATTCATCAATTTTTTCAGGATCGATAAGGCCTCTGTTCCTTAATACAATCAGAGTCTGATTAGCAAAAAAATTAATATCCTTTAAATAGGGAATCCCATCACCTAAAGAATTCTGCCGATGCATAAATTTCTTAACAGGTCTTTTATTTATAAAATGTTCTTCCACTAAAAAAGGGATATCCGCTTCGGTTAAATTTTCATAAAATATACCATCCGGCAAAACTGTCATTACCGGACCTACCGCGCAAAAACCATTACAGCCTGTAATTACAACATGAATTTTTTCTTCCAATCCGTGTTTTTTAATCTCACGGTCTAATGCTTCTTTAACCCTGGAAGATTTATTAGAAATACATCCCGTCCCCGCGCATAACATTAAGTGAAAAATTCCGCTTCCAATTCCATCCCCTTCACGCAGAAGCATTGTTTTTTTTAATTTATCACTGATTTTATCTAAATCTTCAATGGTTAATTTCACAAATTAAACCTTTCACTATAAGACGCATTGCAATGCGTCTCTATAAAAATTTTAAATTAAATGCTCGTTGTAATACCGGATTTTATTTTTTCTATTAATTCTACCGATTTCTTTCTATCAACAAAACCATGTATATCTTCATTTATTTTCATTACAGGCGCAATTCCACAGCAGCCGAGGCATCTGACTCCCAATAGAGTAAAAAGCATATCTTCTGTCGTCTCACCCATTTTTATTCCCAGTGTAGTTTCCAGAGTTGAAAGAAGATTAAACGAACCTTTTACATGACAGGCTGTTCCGGTGCAAATATTTATTACATATTTGCCCTTTGGGACTAAACTGAAAGCATTATAAAAAGTTGCAACTCCATAAACATTGCTTAATGGCATTTTTAAATTAAGAGAAATATTTTTTAAAACAGGTTCGGGTAAATAATTAAAATGAGCATTAGTAGTTTGCAAAAGTGGAATTAAAGCTCCTTTTGTATTTATATATATATTTATTATTTCCGATGTTTTTAGGGTATCCTCATTAGATAATACGGCCTGTTTTTTTGCGGGAATATTATATTTTTGACCTGAAACTCTAAATTTCCATTTCTGATGCGGATTGTAATTATGATTTTCAACCATTGATTTTATAGTCGTCAAAAAACACCATAAGTAACCAGGAACTTCTCGGCAATTAGAAGAAATACAGCTATAACTATTAAAATAACATTCATTATAATAATCGGGATCATTTTTAACCTTTATTGCAATGTGATTATTCCTGCAAAACCCATAAATGCAAAAGCAAGTAAACCTGCGATTATCATTGTTATTCCTGGACCTTGCAGTCCTTTTGGGATATCGCTTATTAAAACCAATTTTTCTTTTATTGCCGCCATTATTATTATAGCTAATGCCCAGCCGGCACTTGTGCCAAAAGAATAGAAGAGTGTCTGAATAAAAGTATATTTTCTCAAAACCATAAAAAGACAGACTGCCAGAACAATACAATTAACAGTAATAAGCGGTAAAAATATACCAAAAGCTGATTGAAGGGGCGGAAAAAATCTTTCGATAATCATTTCTAATAATTGCACTGTAGCGGCAATTACAATAATAAATACTAAATATGAAATAATTTCCGCATCAAGCGGTACTAAAATTTTCCAATAAATAGGCCAGTTTATAATAGCAGTTAATGTAACAACAAAAATAATTGATACTCCCATTCCTGATGCGGTTTTAAGATTCCTGGAAATAACAATAAATGGGCACATGCCTAAAATATAAGTAAGAGCAATATTATGAGTAAAGATCGATGCAACTAAAATTATTATAGGATTCATTGTATTCATGTTAAATTCCTTGTTTTGAAATTTGAAATTTCAGATCTCAAATCTCAAATTAGTATTTAAGTATCTGTTTTTTTAGAGATTGTCCTGAAAATCCATAAATAAACACCTAAAAGAAAAAATGCGCCCGGCGCAATTGTTAAGACTGTCCAGTTTACCCATGAATCCGGCATTATTCTAAAGTCCAGAATTGTACCAAAACCCATAATCTCCCGTACGATTGACATGAGTAAAAGCATAAATGTATAGCCTATGCCGCAGCCTAAAGCATCAAGAGCAGAATAAAACGGACTATTATTAATAGCATATGCTTCAGCTCTGCCCATTAATATACAATTTGTGATAATTAAACCGACATACGGTCCCATTGTTTCACTGATAAGAGGGAAAAAAGCTTTTAGAAATCTATCTACACAAATAACAAAAGTAGCAATAATTGTCATATAAGCAAGCATTCTTACTCTTCCGGGAATAGTATTTCTAAAAAGTGATATTAACAATGAACTGAAAACCGTACAAAAAGTAACCCCCAGTCCCATGGCAATAGCGTTTGCCACTTTATTGGTTATAGCCAGAGATGAACATATTCCAAGCACCATACAGAATATCGGATTATCAAGCCAGATTCCGGAGGCAAAAACTTTAAAAGCTTTGCTGTTTTTTATTTCATCAATAATATTTTTTTTATCTGACATAAAATTTCACCCTTTTACCTTCACCCCAAAAGCCTTCAGCCTTCAGTCTAATCCTGCCACCAAGACCCGGTGTTTCCTCCTGATAAGTAATTTTAAGCTTACGTATTGTTTTTAAATCCTTTTCCAGGCTTATAATTCCCGATATGGGTCCCCATAAGCCCGGTCCATGAAATTCAAAAGCAATACTTTTGTCACTTGCAATGTAAAATGTATGATTGGATTTATTTAATACTTGAATTTGACTATTAAATATATCGATAACTTTTGATTTTTCATAAGAAATTTCCAGCGCATCTAATATTGATGATTTCAATTTTAACTCATCATTTTTTGCAATAAAAATTGAAGTATAGGAATTTACTCCAATAAGTAGAACACCTGAAACTGTTCCCATAATGATCACAAAAATTAATATTCGGAAAGCAGATTTCACTTAATCGTTCCTCCTCATGCTTTATATCTTATTTTTAATACTATCGAATCTATTAACGGTGTAAAGGCATTAACCAGTAAAATACTGAACATTACACCCTCAACATAACCGGAAAGCCCGCGTATTATAACAGTTAAAAATCCCAAAAGTATTCCGCCAATCCATCTTCCGGGTTTTGTAAACGGACTTGTAACCGGATCAGTAGCCATGAAAAAATCACCCAGGAGCAGTCCTCCGGAAAAAAGCTGAAATAAAGGAGGTACAAAATTACCAGGGAAAAATGTGTTGCCCAAAAAAGAAAAAATAATTACACTCGAAAGATATGACAAAGGAATACGCCAGTCAGCTATTTTTGTATAAATCAAAAATAAACCTCCTGCGATTAATCCGATACGGAATGTTTCTCCGATACAACCGGCGCCGGATCCAAAAAGAAGATCTGTGATGGGAGTTAATATTTTCTGATTTTTAAAAATAACCAATGGAGTAGCCTTAGTTATTGCATCTATCCCGTTTTGATAGGAAACAAAACCTCCTAATCCGCTTGTTTTAGGTATCTGCCAATTTACTGTCATTATCTCGGGGAAAGAAATACTTAAAAATATTCTGCCTGCGATTGCCGGATTAAAAATATTTCTGCCGGTGCCGCCAAACACTTCTTTTCCGAATAATACACCGAATATAACACCTGCCGCGACTATCCATAAAGGTACAGTCGGAGGCAGGATTAGCGGAAAAATTAAACCAGTAACAAAAAAACCCTCATGTATTTCTTTTTTTCTAATTATGGCAAAACTAACTTCAACTATTGCTCCGGATAAATAAGAAATAATTATTATCACCAGTACACGTAATCCCCATAAATATATTGATGCGATAACCGCAGGCAAAAGAGCATAAATAACAAATAACATAAGTCTTTTAAGATCAATATTATCCGAAACATGAGGGATTACAGATGTTATCTCAGATGTTCCAAAGAATATCTTATCCAATGCTGATGAAATAGGTTTAAATTTTTTCAACTTTTCATTTTTTTCTATTTTACCGGATAAATTATCTAATTTTTGCTTTAATGATTGCATATTTCTTTATGTCCCTCTATAACCTTGTTGCTCCGCGATATTCTTCTATTATCTCAATATCAAAATGAGGAAGATCGCATTGATCTCTGTCACATCCCTGTTTGAGCAGCTTTTCCTGTCCTTCTTTAATTCTTTCAAACAATGGTATCTTTGACGGACATACGTAGCTGCAGAGACAGCAGTTGATGCAATTGAAAATTTCATATTTTTTAAGTGTCTCGTCAATAATACCCTTATTTATGTATTTATATAAAAGATGAGGTATAATTCTCACAGGGCAGACATCTTCACAAAAACCGCATGATATGCATGGCCTTTTTTCCCCATGGATATTTGTATCAGGTAATTTATTAAAAACAGGCAGGATTTTTGCAAGAAATGTATTAGTAAAAGAATCACTTTTCTTTCCCGAGCTCAAAAACGGAAGAAATTCTCTGTCCGTTTTTTCAGGTATGGCAATTATTTGTGAAAATTTTTTATCTATAGGGAATTTAAAATCTTTAAGCTGAAAACCCGTCAGGAGACTATTTATTATTATTCTCGATGGGATATTTTCTTTAAGTCTGCCGGAAAGGACTTCGCTTACAGGTGTTCCAAAACGCACTTTCATATGAATATTTTCATTCA
>JACQWU010000061.1 GCA_016209155.1 Candidatus Desantisiibacteriota bacterium
AAAAGTAATGAACGAATAGATATTTCAACATGAACAATATCGGATAATAGCGATAAATCCGAAAAAATAAAAAAAGAAATATATCCCTATCAATTTCTGGTTATAGAACCATCTGCTATAATACTTAACAATGATGGAGATAAAATAATACTCAGAGACAGTACCGGTAAAATAATTGATATGGTAGAATACGGGGAAGGGACTGAAGTTGAAGCGGCAGATTATCCCTATTCAATAGGGAGGCTCCCTTCTTCAGGGAAATTAACAGTTTTCAATAGCCCTACAAAAGGCGGACCAAACAGTGAAGATTCGTTTACATTTCTTAATATTTCTGCTTATTTGAGCAGGGAAAGCATTAATCCTTTGAAGGGGGAAACTCTTGGCATAAACCTAAGCTTAAACTGTCCCGGGAATATAAGCATAAAAATTTTAGATCAATACGGTAGAAATGAAAAAAATATACTAAGTAATGAGCTGATTACTTCTAAGAAAAATTTATTTTTCTGGGATGGTTTGAATGAAAATAGGAAATATGTAAATAATGGAATATATATATGCTATATTGCCGCCTCTCAGGAAGAAAAAAATAAAAAAATAGAAAAAAAACTTATTTTTAATGTTATAAAACCGTCAAAAAATAAAAAAACAGGATGTATAATTACAAATTTTTTAAAATAATTATAATAGGATCAAATCATGAACTGTATATATTTGAAAAAAAAAAGTGATAAGTTTTCAAAAATGCGGCATCCATGGATATTTAAAAACTCTGTGGAAAAAATTGAAGAACATAACCAAACAAATGCATACCGTCTGATATATTCAGAAGCGGACATGCTTCCCGGATTAATTGTAGACCGCTATGGTGATTTCCTTGTAATTCAGGCGCTAACCGCCGGGATAGATAATATCAAGCATATTCTGGCAAATAATCTTATGCAACTGGTTAATCCTCTTGGAATATATGAGCGCAGTGATTCGGATGTCCGCAAGCTGGAAGGCCTTGAACCAGTAAAGGGACAACTGCTGGGTACATTACCTCCTGAATATGTTGAAATAAAAGAAAATGGCTTTCTGTTCCTCGCAGATATAATAAAAGGTCAGAAAACAGGTCTTTTTCTGGACCAGCGGAATAACCGCAGAATTACAGGAAAATATGCAAAAAATAAGAATATTCTGGATTGCTTTAGCTATACCGGTGGATTCACTGTATATGCAAAAGCCTGCGGTGCATATTCTGTTACATGCATTGATTCATCAGAAAATGCTAACCTGATTGCACAAAAAAATTTTATTTTGAATAAAATTTTATCAGGGATTGAGATGATAAATGAAAATGTATTTACAACTATGCGCAAATATCGCGATTATGGAAAAACATTTGACATGATAATTATTGATCCGCCAAAACTTGCCCCAACAAGACTGCATACAGATAAAGCAATAAGGGCATATAAGGATCTCAACCTTCTTGCCATGAAGTTATTGACTCAGGGCGGAATATTAGCTGCTTTTTCGTGCTCCGGCGGAATAAACGCAAAACTTTTCAGAGAAATGATATCATGGGCAGCCATAGACGCAGGGAAAGAGATTCAGATTCTTGAAACTTTATCTCAAGGGCCGGATCATCCGATAAGAATAAATTTTCCTGAATCAGAATATCTTAAAGGGCTCATTTTAAGAATATTATAGAACTAAGATGAATATTTTTAAAAAATGTGATAGTATTTGCTTGAAAAAAGAAGTTGTGCTAATACTTGTTTATATTATTTAAAAAAGTTATTGACAAAAAAAAATGGTTAGTATATATTTTGTCCTGCTTTTTTAATTTTAGTTAAATTTACAATTAATTTCGAAAGAAGGTAAATATAATGAAATCACTAAATAAAAAAGATTTATTAGAATATAAAAAACAACTTGTCAACTTAAGAAAAGAATTGAGTTCCCAAACCAAAAAAGACCTGAAGGACGGCATGGAATCTGTTCGTGATGATTTAAAAGATATAGATGACTTTGCACAAAACGAAAATGATATTGATATATGGGCTATTGGAAATAATCAAAAACATGAAGTTCTAATTAAAATAGAAAATGCTTTAACTAAAATAGAAAATAAAACCTATGGATTTTGCGAGCTTTGCAATCAAAAAATAAATGATGCCAGATTAAAAACTATCCCTTATACTGAGCTATGCATAAATTGCAAAGAAAAAGAAGAACAATCTAAAGATGAATCTGCGACCTTATACCCGCCGCTTGAAGATCTAAAAGAAAATAATGATGAAGAAGAACCTAGCGAGGAAACTCTGGAATAAATCTTTAATCGCTGGCTAAAAATATTCTTTTTTGAGGATTTATAAAAATGGCAGGGAAATCAAAACAAGCTAAATATAGTCCAGCATTTGAAGATATTATTGATAAAGCCTCTCATGGGGACATTGCTCCCGTCTATCTTATATACGGGAATGAAGAATTTTTAATTAAAAAAAATATCAAACTGCTTTCGGATGCAATAATACCTGAAGTAGAAAGAGATTTTAATATTGAATTCATTGATGGAACTGTTATAAGTCCTGAAGACATAATCACCACATGCAATACTTATCCTTTTCTTGGTTCAAAAAAAATTATTATTGTTCAAAATTATCCTGCCCTTTCTCCGATTAAAATTTCAATAAAAACAATACTAAACTTATTTAAAGAAGGAAATAAAAAAAATTCAGTTGAAGAATTGCTTTCTTATTTGGATATTACAATGTCTGATTTACAGAATATGACAAAATTTGAATTAAAAGAAAAAATCGAGAAAAAAGAAAAAAATGACTCCATTGAGGATCAGGATCTTGCAGTCCTTGATCAATTATATATTTATATTATTGAAAAAACTGACACCCCTCTTTCATCTTCGAAAGAAGAAGACCATGATAAAGATCTGCTCGAAGATTTCATTGGGAATAAACAGTCTAACTTCACCTATTTAATTTTTGTCCAAATAGGTGAAGTTAGAAAAAAATCTTTATATAAACTTATCATCAAACAAGGTATAGAAAAAGAATTTGCTGTTGTTGAAAACAATCCCGATGATATTAAAAAAATACTTAAATTAAAAGGGATAAAAATCTCTTCCGGTGCATTAAAAAAATTAACTGAAAAAGCGGGTTTGAACCTGACACGTATTAATCAGGAAATAGAAAAAATAATTGCTTTTCTGGGAGAAAAAAAAGATATAGATGAAAAAGATATTGAGCTTTTAGTCTCGCGTTCAGAAACCGAAAAAATATACGAACTAAGCGATGCTATTGCTGAACGCAAAAAAGATAAAGCGCTGGAAATCCTGCATAATCTTTTTAAAGATGAAATTTTTCCTCTTCAAATAATGTCTGTAATAATTTCCCGTTTTAGATTACTGATACAAAGTAAACTTCTGGTGGAGGACGATTCCCTTTCTCGAAAAAAAATAGAAGAACTTCTTCCTTCTGATAAAAGCCATAATATCTTAAAACAGCACCCTTTTGTTATCTCAAAAGTAAATCAGCAATCCAGGACATTCTCTATATGTGAGCTTAAATCCTGTTATAAAAAATTACTGGAAATAGATAAACAGCTTAAACTTTCTGCCGGCTCAAAAAAATATTATTAAAATCATAGAAATTTTAAAAGATAAATATTCTAATGCGAAAATTGCTCTAAAATATAATAATCCATTGGAGCTTTTAATTGCAACAATTCTGTCGGCTCAATGTACCGACATTATGGTAAATAAAGTTACTGAAAATCTTTTTAAAAAATATAAAAAAAGCGAAGATTATGCAAGTGCTAATTTAATTGAATTTGAGAAGGAAATACATTCCTGCGGTTTTTATCATAATAAAGCAAAAAATATTATAAATTCAGCAAAGATCATTAATGAAAAATATAAAGGAAAAATTCCTGCAACAATGGAGGAACTTATCTCACTTCCCGGAGTAGCGCGTAAAACTGCGAATATTGTACTTGGAAACGCATTTGGTATAGCAGCCGGCATTCCGGTAGACACGCATGTCAGACGTTTATCACAGCGTCTTGGCTTAACAAAAGAAAACGATCCGGAAAAGATAGAAAAAAATTTAATGATTTTAATCCCGAAACCCGAATGGCTAAAATTTTCCTATCTTTTAATCGAACATGGCAGAAATATTTGTAAGGCAAAAAAACCACGCTGTGAAATATGTCCGTTACAGAAATTTTGTTTTTATTTTAATACATTATTTTAGAGACTCATATAGTATAAATTTTCAACTTCTCTTTTTAGCAGGGGTTTTCACCGGTTTTTTTTTGGCAGCAATAGATGGAGCCGCAGGTTTTTTGCTTTTTTTATTACTTCGCAGCTCTTTAACACGTTCTTTTACTTTCACAGCTATTTCTTTCTTACTTTTTATGGGATTAATTGCCTCTACAAGGATCATATCCCCAATACAATCACGTATCCAGTTGGACAGATCATTTTTAGCATCATTGACATGATGATAGAATATATGGTCCTCAATCTTTTCAAGAATATTCGCCAGTTCTTCCAAATTTTTCACCCTTATACCATTTGCAAACCAAAAAGTATGATGTTCAGGTACGTCATTTAAAAAACTCCTAAGATCATTAATAATAATTTCCATGCTATTTCCTCCTAAATTAATTTTATTTTTTAAATTTAACATATTTATTTTAAAAAGTCAATTATTTCTATGATAATTCCTGTAGAGACACAAAATTTTGTGTCTCTACAATTTGCTACAAATAAAATATTGATATTTATGCTTAATAAGGTTATAATATATAGATGAAAGAAGAAAAGAAGTTTTCAATTGCAAAAGAAGGCGCTCCCATTATTATACCTGTTTTATTTTTGGCGCTGGTTTTAAATATTCTTGGTTATAAAACAGGCTCTTATTTTTTTAGTCTTCTCGGAATACTTATAGTTTTATTTTTCCGTGCTCCGGGCAGAGTTATTTCAAAAGACGAACACATAATAGTTTCACCGGCTGACGGAAAAGTAATAGCAGTTGAAGACGATACAGAAGATTTATTTATGCATGAGAAAACAAGACGCATAAGTATATTCCTATCAATTTTTAATGTACATATTAATCGCATCCCTATGGCAGGTGAAGTAAAATACTTTGATTATAAAAAAGGACAATTTGTAATAGCTTATCATGAAAAAGCATATTTATTGAATGAACAAAATATTATCGGTATTGAAAATAAAAAAATTAAATACTTATTTCGTCAGATAACAGGTCTTATAGCACGAAGAGTGGTATTCAATGGTAGAGTGGGAGATTTTTTTGAAACAGGAGAAAAATTCGGACTTATGAAATTCGGTTCACGTATGGATGTATATCTTCCGCGTACAGTTAAAATTTTAGTTAAAAAAGGTGATATAGTAAAAGGCGGAATAACAGTAATAGGAGAAGTATCATGAGAAAAGGTATTTATATTTTACCTAATTTATTTACACTTGCAAATTTATCATTAGGCTTTTATTCTATAATATGCAGCCTTCAGGAAAAATTTGAAGTCGCGTCATATATTATTCTTTTTGCAATGTTGTTTGATGTTCTGGATGGCAAAATAGCGAGACTTACAAATACCACAAGCCGTTTTGGAGTAGAATTCGACTCACTTGCAGACCTTGTTTCGTTTGGGGTGGCGCCGTCCATTATGCTTTATACTTTTACTCTGCAGAAATTTGGAAGAATCGGGTGGCTTCTGGCACTTTTATTTGTAGTGGGAGGAGCTCTTCGCCTGGCAAGATTTAATGTACAGTCAACAGGGTCTGAAAAATCTAATTTTACCGGTCTTCCCATACCGGCGGCGGCCGGAGTTATGTCCTGTTATATTCTGGTGGCTCTGGAACGCCACTGGATCGGACATAAAATATTTCTTCCAATTATGATTATTTTAATATCATATCTGATGGTAAGTAATCTTACATATATAAGCTTTAAAAATTTCAATCTTTCCAAACGTAAACCTTTTAGTGTATTGATTACAATGGCTCTTATAATATATATTGTTGCTCTTAACCCTGAAATTTCAATTTTTGTAATATTACTTTTTTATGCCTCATCAGGAGTAATAGGTTATTTATTCGGAGTTAAATATGAAAGATTATTAGATGCTGTTAAATATGGTCATACAAAAACATCTAAAATTAAAATTGAAAAAAATACATACGGTAATAATTATCCCCAGTAATTTAATTTGTTATCTATTTTAATCGAATTCTAAATTTAGGAATTTTCTTCGTGAAAGAAGCTGATTATTATCAAAAATTAAAAGATGATAAAGTCAAATGCATCCTCTGTCCGCATGAATGTGTAATTTCACCGGATAAATCAGGAATATGCAGAACCAGAAAAAATATACACGGTAGTCTTTTTGCTATGAATTATAAAGAAAGCGCTACTTCACCTCAACTTGATCCTGTAGAGAAAAAACCTTTATATCATTTCCATCCGGGAAAAAATATTCTTTCATTGGGGCCTAATAGTTGTAATCTGCAATGTCAATTCTGCCAAAACTGGACAATATCTCAAAAAGAAGTCACAACACAACATATTGAACCGGAGGAATTGATTTCTTCTGCACTAAAAAACTCTATGGGAATTGCATATACTTATTCAGAACCTTTTACCTGGTATGAATTCATTATGGATATAGCACCAAAAGCACGTGAAAAAGGATTGAAAAACGTTCTTGTAACCAATGGTTTTATCAATGAAGAACCTTTAAAAAAAATAATTCCGTATATTGATGCTTTAAATATAGATATTAAAAGCATGAATGAAGATTTTTATTTAAAAGTTTGCAAAGGCAGATTATCTTCTGTGCTCAAAACCTGTGAAATAGCAAAAAAATATTCCTGGGTTGAGATTACAAATCTTATTATTCCGACACTAAATGATAATGAAGAAGAAATTTCAAAACTTGTAGATTGGGTTGCTGAAAAGCTTGGAGATGAAACCCCCTTACATTTCTCAAAATATTTCCCTCAATATAAATTGGCCATTCCGGAGACGAAAGAACTTACACTAAAAAATGCTTATCTAATAGCAAAAAACAAATTAAAATATGTCTATGTCGGGAATATTCATATCCCCGATTACAGTAATACTTATTGTCCTTTTTGCAATAATCTGCTGATAAAAAGAGAAGGATATAATATAGAAATTAAAGGGATAGAAAACTCAAGATGTAATTCCTGCAAGAATAAGGTTGATGTGATTATATAAATAAATTAAAATGTAAAAATCAAAATGCAAAATGACAAATTAAAATTTTAAATTAAATTTAATTATACAACTTTAATGTATCAGTAATATAGTATTATTAACAAGTCATGGAGATTTTCTGGTGAAAAATGGCCTTAAATTAATTTTATTTTTTATATTTATTTTGTTATTTTCGGTAATTATTTCCTGCCAGAAACAGGATCCGGAAGCTCCCCGTTTTCAGAAACAGCAGTTTTTAATGGACACTTTAATAGAGGTAACTCTGGTTGAACAAGATCGTAAAAAAGCTGAATTATATATGGATAAAACCTTCAGAGAATTTGAAAGACTTGAAAAAATATTTACAGGTTATGATACAATCGGAGAAATTTATAAAATAAATAATTGCAGCGGCAAAAGAATAAAGGTCAATACTGAAATCTCCTATTTAGTTAATACAGCTTTAACTTTTTCGGAAATTTCAGAAGGAGCATTTGATATTTCAATATGGCCGCTGATACGACTCTGGGGCTTTGGGCTAAAAAGCCAGAATGTTCCAAAAGTGAG
>JACQWU010000094.1 GCA_016209155.1 Candidatus Desantisiibacteriota bacterium
CGTTAGTATCCAATTTTATTGCAAAATTTTCATTTTTTATTTTTTTTAAAAGTATTTCTAAATCTTCATGAATACATGGCTCTCCTCCGGTTATACAAACACCGTCTATCCAGTTTTTATGTGAAATCAAATAATTGTATATTTTGTCCCATGAAAGTGTGGGTAATTCATCCGGTGAAATAACAAGCTTATGATTATGGCAATAAATACAACGCAAATTACAGCCCGGAAGAAAAATTACAGATGAGATTTTCCCATCCCAATCAATAAAAGAACTCTCAATAAAGCTTTTAATTTTATACATTTAACATAAAATCCTGTTTATCCTGTATATCCTTGTTAATTCACAACAAATTATACTTCTTGAGTACTTAAAACAACCGGCAATTTTGGCCCGCGATTTGCTCTAACAGTTTCCCCAAGTTCTTTAATTTCAATAGCTTCACCTTCGTTTCACTCCGGGCTTTGGCTCACCCGCTCGCAATGACGAATAAAAGTTTCGTAATATGTCATTGCGAAGAGCTTTATCCTGAAGCAATCTCCTGTCATTTTCACCATGAATTGCTGTTTGATATTTAACTGTATTGAAACGTTAGTCATTATTTTTAACATTTTCATAATTATATACAATTGTCAAGATTTAAAATAATTATTTTTATCAATAACTATTGAGATGATCAACATTGTTGAAAATTATAATAGCAATATTTAATATTTTAACATTTCGTAAATATTTTACCATTGCGTACAAGTTCCAATATTATACGGAATACGCTTACAATGGTAATATAGACAAAAAAACGGAATTGAGTCAAATAAAAAATTAAATTGATACATAAAATAAATTGTATTATAATATTTTTATATAAAATATAAATTGGGACGGTAGTACGCTCCAATAAATGTAAAAAAATAATATAAATAAAAACTTACTGTGATAACACAGCTCCTCTAAATTATGACGTCGTTGACAAGAAGGAATACTAATATGATTGAAAATAAGAAAGCAGATCTTCCATCAGATATTCTAAGTCTTTATAGGACTAAAGAACAAATTGCAATATCGTTAATGGATAAAAATGATTTTAGTTTAGCAGAGCAAGAGTACAAAACGATACTTTCCGAAATATTTAAAGCCCAAGGATCCATAATAAGATATCACAAAGGAGGGGTTTATCATCAAATAGGAATTTGTCTATACTATCAGAAAAAACATGAAGAGGCTTTAACCTATTTTAAATATGCATTTATTGAAGACTGCTTGAGTGAAATTGGGTTTGTGGCTACACAATTTCCAGCTTATAGAGTTTTAAATCAATATTATAAAATTAGTGCTACGCAACTTATAGAGCTTTCAAATAAAATCAAATATGATATTAATACTGATATTCCTTTAAATGCCGAAAATTATCTCAAGAATTATCTTGATGGCGGAGGCAAACTTGATTCAATATCAGCCCAAAAAAACAATTGTGTTTTTGTTGGCGGTAATTATAAGAATATTGCACTTCTTAGATATATTTCAAATAAAGTGAGTGAGTATAATTTTAGTTCAATTATGGCAATTGATTTTGATGTACCTAAAAATGAAGATATTTATTCTCATGCTATGGCATTATTGCAGGATTGTGGAAGTGCAATTTTTGAAATAACTTTTGATTCTGGTCATCTAATGGAAATCGAAAGAGCAATAAACACTAAATTGTTTCCCAGTAAAAATATATTGCTTTTATTTCAAATTAGAAAAAACAATGATGAGCATTTCATTTCAAAAATGTTACTAGGTTTTCCAATAGTTTACAAAGGGTATATGAATATAGACGAAATCCCAGGATTGGTTAAAAATTTTCTTGAAAAATTAAATAAATAAAATAGATTGAAATTTTGACATCAGCGCTACGCTGTACTACAGCCTCTGATGCGTCTGTTGCCAGTGAGCTTGCATTTATGCGGGCTAAAAAAATATTTTAAAAGCGGAAGATAACCTTAATTCCAGAGGAGAAACCATGAAAATAACTTACACGATAATTGCTATATTGGCATTATCTTTGATGTTGACTGCATGTAATAAGCAATCAAGTATTGATGCAAGTAATGTGAATTCAAGTAATGATAAGGAATGTGTGGAACCTCACAACCCTTATGAAGACGGGAGCGGTCATCACGCTGGATTCGAGTGGGCTAAAGAAAATGGCCGAGAGAGCGATGGAAATTCAGACTCATTCAATGAAGGTTCCGCGGAATATATCAGGCAATTGAATGAATATAATGAGTGCATGGCCAATAAGCGTAAATAATGAGGATAATTATTTTAATTGTTGATTGAAATTTATAAGGGGTGAGATAAAAAGAAGGTGTCAAATCGGATTAAAAAAATACTAATTAAACCAATAAAAATAAATATTAATTAAAATCGATAATAAAAATAAATTTAAAATTATAACGAAGCACTGCATCGGATGAGTTTCAGCATAGTCTTGGAGGACGAAAGAGATGTACTTACCAAAGCGATGCCCAAATTGCGGCTATACCAATGACGTTGGTGATTTTATAAAACCTGTGTACGAATGTGTCAGGTGCGGACACCCAATCTGGCCTCGTCCAAACCCAGTGGGTTTCATCCTGAACCTACTTTTTTTGGCAGCCCTTTTTCTCAGATTCCACGGTAGGGGGTAGTGTCGGCGCCCTTATTGCATGCATAGAGATGTGGCATTTCTTCTTCGGACGCTTCAAGCGGAGGTAACTTGCTATGGACCCTGGATATTATAAAGCGTTCATCATCTGCGGTGCGGCTACCCTTGTCGGAACGATTCTTCGTTATGGACATCGGAGGCTCATCCAGGCAAACTACCCGATTCAAGGTGCAATTGTCGTTTTTGTCCTTGGAGGCTTGGTCGGCATGACCGTCTATCCCTTACTCAAGATGCTTGGCGGCCAATGGGCGTTTTGGAAGTAATAGACAATCGGAGTCAAGGGACGGGTATTGGGGACAATACTTAAAATATTAAATTGTTTGATAAAATAGAAATTAAAAACAATAAAATATAAATTTATTATAGAATCTCACCTGTAAACTTGATATACTTATGAATAGGAGATTATTCATGAAATTACTTAAAATATATTTAGATACTTCTGTAATTAATTTTCTTTATGCTGATGATGCACCGGAAAAGAAAGAAATAACAGAAGAATTTTTTGAACAATTTGTAAAAACAAAAAAATATGATGTGTACATCTCAAACATAGTAATTTCTGAAATAGAAGCTACAAATGATTTAGAAAAACGAAAAAAACTGATTCAAGTAATAAAAAAATATTCTATTAAGTTTGTTGATATTCAAGTGTCCGATGAAATTACGTCTTTAGCAGAATTATATATCGAACATGAAGTTATTCCACAAACTAAATTAATTGATGCATATCACGTTGCTATTTCAGTTATTAATGAAATGAATATTCTATTAAGCTGGAATTTTAGACATCTGGCTAATATTAATCGTGAGACAAAGATTAATGTGGTTAACTTGGCAAATAATTATACACATAATATACGAATTGTTTCACCTTTGGAGGTATTAGATTATGAAAAATGAGAAAGTATCAAAAGCTCAGTTAGAAGTTTGGGAATGGAAAGATGCATTATATAATGAAGTCAAAAATATGGAAATAGGACAAGCTTTAAAATATTTAATCAAAAAAAGTGAAAAAACCGTTAAAGCTCTTAGTTTGAAAAATAAACCTCATTATATGAAAAATATTCATTTAAAAGCTAAAGCAAGCTAAAAAGATATAAAAAAATTAAAAACAACTTCAAAACAATTAAAAATTTCAACTATGCACTACAGCGGAGTTTGGGCGTCAGTGCGCCAAGCGAAGCTTGGTGCTTCTTATATAGTGAAAGTCTATATCTGGCAAGGCTTAGCCAGCCGCCAGTATCGAGTGTTGCATTCGTCAGGAAGGGAAGAGTTTTACCCAAACAGATGACGACGACGTTAACGCATCGGAAGTCAAAACAAAGGAATCGATTGTAAAGGCGAGATTTCTGAGGGTCTGCCGGAGTCAAAGAGCGTGGCATGTAACAAAAGAAGCATCAGGAACTTGGGAGACCCTGCTATCTCCTCAAAAGAGGTAGGATGCAACAACTAACGGAAGAAGCATCCGAAGGATAACAGGGAGTCTTATCATCTAATAGTACTCAAGAGACGGTAACACCGATTACAGGCTTTTGTACGAAGGACGCAAAAGGGATTCGTTGGGGTGTAGATAGTGTATAGCGTTTTATCCCCTGCTTTATTACATCGACAAACAAAAAGAAAAGATATAAAATAAAAGCAAATAAAAAAATAAATCTAAAAGAAATTAAAAATTATAACACTCAATACAGTGGACTCCGCTTCGGTCCGCCGCTGATTTCGGGCATTAGTGCGCCAAGCGAAGCTTGGTGCTTCTTATATAGTGAAAGTCTATATCTGGAAAGGCTTAGCCAGCCACAAAAAAAAATTTTAATAGACAAACTGAATAAATATATTAGAATAGTTATGTTCCATAGAATTGTCATTATATTAAATAAAATATTAAAACCGGATTAAAGAAAAAACCAATTAATCCAATAAAAATAAATATTAATTAAAATCAATAAAAAAACAATTAAAAGTTATAACCTTGGCAATGCATTGGAGTTGGTGAAAAATAATTAACTAACGAGGAGGTTGAAAAATGTATACTTCATTAAGGGTCATAAAAACCACGAATGTATTGGTTGTCTGTCTGCTCTTGTTCATGTCGCTGTTTTCCTGTGGAAGGGAGTCGGAGAAAGAAAAGGATGCCTCGACTTCTATGCGAACTGATGTTCCAATAGTAAAGCCATGGAAAGTTGTTGGAAATCAAGGGGTTGCAGTATTTGTATATGTGGAATCTGAAAAGTCTCATGATGGTGTTCTCATGGCGCAGATTCTTCAGGTGGTAATCGGACAGAAAAACACAATTACTAAACCAGTACAGATAATGTTCTTTGACAAAGAATCGGAGACCCCGGTTGCATTCCCAATGACAGATTCTCAGATGATTCATCAGGTCGCACAGTATAATTATAACCCGAATAATAGCTTTGAGGAGTTTGTCTGGCTCACGGTTACAGATTCAACTACCTCTCCACCGAATATTGCGACTAAGAAAGACAATATTTCACCTGGAATTGCTCCCTAATGGAAAAAAGATAGGAAGAAAAATTTGCAGATATTTTTCAAATGTTTAATGTAAAAATTAGCGCAGAGAGTTCAGCATAAATTTTAAAAAAATAAATTTAGTAGACAAATCCTATAAATAAATTAGAATAGTTATAATGAAATCCGAAACATAAAAACATTAAAATTTATTAAATTCAATTTTAAATGGTAATGGTAAATATTGTAAATGAAAAAATTTAAATATACTAAATATTTTATCAAAGAAGTTCTTCGTAAAAGACCTTATATTAAAAAGGAATGGTGTCATAAAATAATTAAAAATCCAATTAAGGTTGAAAAGCAAGAAGAAAATAGATATAGATTTTGGGGTAAAGTTGAAGAATTTGATAATAAAATTTTTAGAGTAGTAACATTAGAAGATAAAATAACTATACATAACGCATTTCCAGATAGGGGGTTTGAAAAATGAAACTAAATTATTATCCTGATACAGATTCATTATATATTGATTTATCAGAGAAAAAAAGTGTTGATAGTGTTGAGATATCTGATGGAGTTGTTGTTGATTATGATTCTAAAGGGAATATAGTTGGTATTGATATAGATAATGCAAGTAAAAAACTATCTATTAAAAAATTAGAAATAAATAAACTTCCCAGCATACAGGAAGTATTAGTTGCATGATAAAAATATTAATAAAAGTTGGGGGTGCGGAGAGTACATCAACAATAAAATAAATCAATAATAAAAATAATTAAAAATTATAACAGGCACTGCATCGGATCATTTTAAACAAGCAAGCGAAAAGCCGCTTACTTGTTTAAAACCGATGAGTTTTGGCGTTGGTGCGCCAAGCGCAGCTTGGTACTTCTTATATAGTGAAAGTCGTATCTGGCAAGGCACAGCCAGCCACCAGTATCGAGTGTTGCATCCGTCAGGAAGGATGTTAATCCGAACGAAACGGATGAAGCGTACACAGAGAATGTTGCAGGCTGCATGGAAGACGTGCCTTCCCAAAGTAATTCAGCTCCGTTAGCGAAAATCAAAGCAGATGACGACGACGTTAACGTATCGGAAGTCAAAACAAAGGAATCGATAAAGGCAATATTCCTGAGGGTCTGCCGGAGTCAAAGAACGTGGTATGTAGCAAAAGAAGTATCAGGAACATGGGAGACCCTGCTAAATCCTCAAAAGAGGTAGGATGCAACAACTAATGGAAGAAGTATCCGATACGAACTGTGTTGAAATTGTTGATTACCATTAAGGAGGTATTAATTATGACCCAAAAAAAATACCGCCTGTACATCCATGCGAAATATTATTTGAAGAATTTCTTAATCCAATGGATATTAGCCAATATAGGATTGCACATAAGGCGATGTTAAAAAGTTAACTGATTTTACACCTGAATACAGATTGGATGAAAGTAGTTTTATAATAATATTACCGGATAAATTAATAGTCTTCCGTCCCAATCAAGAAAAGAACTTTTAATAAAACTTTTAATTTCATACATTGAACTCTACTCTATTGCGTCCGTTTATTTTTGCCTGATAAAGAGCATTGTCAACCTTATTTAGCAATTCACGTTCATTTTTAATTTCTTTTTTATAACAAACAACTCCAAAGCTTGCTGTAATAGTGATATTATTTTTACCATATTTAAAAGCATTAATATAAATTTTTTTTCTAAGCCGCTCAGCAACTATAATTGCGCCTTTTTGTTCAGTACATGGTAAAAGTATAATAAATTCTTCTCCGCCCCACCGGCAGCAAATGTCAGTGCGACGTAATGTATTTTTTTGATCAACAACAAGCGAACGCCGTATGGCATTGTTCTTCATGAATTCTATAACGTTGGCTAAATCAAATTCTTTTTTTACAGAGAGAACAGGAGAACTCATTATCTGATAAGCATAAATTTTATTTGATTTTTTGCCGGAAGAAATAGCTTGAAGGATATCTCTTTCTGTAATTATTCCGGCAGGTATATTTTTATCTAAAACTATTAAACAGCTGACGTTATTTGCTACCATTAATTTTACAATATTTTTAAATTTTGCATTTGTTTTTATAGTAATTAATTTTTTTGAAGTATACTTTGCGATACTATACTTTTTAATTTTGCTTTTTTCTTCCATTTTCAGCCCTTAAAATTTATCAGCTATCAGAGATAGTGGATACCTCGCAGCTTGCTGCGAGGTTCTTCATTTTATTTTTTTTGCAACTTTAATAATGTCATCTATATAACCAACGGCTTTAACAATATTTTGTACAAAATTTATATTTTTCACAATTTCTTTTATACATTGCTCCAATTTTTTATTCAGATTAGTGAGCTTATTATTAAGCTCTGCTGTGAACTCATCCCAATTCAGATATGAATCACGCAGTAATTTGTCAATTTCTGTTTTTAATTCTTTTTTTTTGATTTCGAGCTGTGATGCAGTGTCAATCTCGTTTTTTTCTTCAGCAATGGTTTTAAGATAATTTATTTTGTTATAGCAGGTGCTCATTTTGTCCAATAGTTCATTTTTTTCAGAAATTGTCATATTATCTCCTTATCTGGATGTGCCATTAATACCATGCCTGTCTAAGGCAGGGTACTAATGGCTAATTCCTCATGAGCTTTAGATAACGCAGTATATGCTGTCTCCAACTCTTTCAAAATTTCCAGAGCATTTATAAATTGATCATTTATATCAAGCATTGCTTCCGTTTGTTTTTGTCTTTCCAGTCCGCTTGAGGCATTCCATGTGATTTTTATTGGTTCATATTTTTCAACATAATAAGTTTTCAGATTCCCTATCATAATATGTATAAGCAGAATGCAGGCATCAGAATATTTCTGAACAGATTCCTGATTCTTTTTTATGGTTTCAATTAAATAACCTTTTTTTTTGTGTTCAATATAAAGTCTTGCTGATTCTAATGAAGTTGTTGAAATAAGAGCCAAATTATCAGAAGAAACAGACATGTTTAATGCTTTTGCCGCTTCTGCGGCGTTTTTGTTTATGTCTTTTGTTAATTGATCAAATGTGTCAATATTTATTAATTCACCGCCTGACAATTTTACAAGCAAATCTGCATATTGGATAAAAGCGTTGTTAAGCTCAGTAAGCGTGAAATGTGCTTTCTTAATATCAAGATAAATCGGAGGTTTTTCCATCAGCCAATTGTATTTTTCTCCGGGTTGAATTATCAGCTGACTGAATTTTGATTCGGAATCAGCAGAAAAACCACTAATAAAACCTGCTCTGGTCCATTTGTGATTCACAGACATCGCAGCGTCTATCCCTGTACTTGCTTCTTTTACGGCATTATTAAATTTTATAAAAGAACCGGAATTAACAGAAGCACATCCGGATATCGAAAGTAAAATAATTATAATCAGGATATGTATACAGGGGAAATATTTTTGAAACATATTTTTCTCCATCTTTTATCTATTAAAACATGGATTCGATTATAATTAGATGTAGTGTTTTGTCAAGTTTTTTAATATTTCTGTTATTTCGTACTTGAGGTGTAAAATATTTTTTTGACCTTCAATATTTTTTTTCTTGACAAATATATTTTTTAGTTATATTATATATAAAAATAATAAATATAAGGTTGCTTGAAAATTTCAAGCCAAAGTTTAAACCAACCTCTATTCCTACATTATTAATAATCATGAATAGGTATATGCAGAAATATAAAAAATTAAAGAAGATTAAAATTTTAGATAGTATATCTTAAAAATAAATATTTAATTCCTTAATATTGGAGAATTATGATATCTTTTTTGTTTGAGCAAAAACTATAATCTATTGCCCGCATAGCTGCCTCTTATTATGAAATCCAAACATCTTATTAATAATTTATAGTAATTTAGTTTTTTCTAAAGTTTAATAGTATTTGTGTTTATTTAATTAATAACTGGTAAAAAATAATTAATTTTTCAGGAGGAGAAAAATGGAAAGTAACAAGACCACATGTGACAGACCTAAGAGTAAAGAGAAAGATGGGGTAGAAGCAGTAACAGAAACAGAAGAAAACGGTAAAAAGACAGAAGAAGATGAAGAACCTGATTTAGTAAAAAGAACTAATGTGAAAGCAGGGGAAAACCTGGATATAGGTGTTTTGCAGAAAAAAACTATTTCCTTCCTTACAAAAATTGCTCAGGGGTTTAATATAGAAGGTATTAGCGGACTGCGAAAGCAGGAACTGATTTTTAAGATTTTACAGGCACAGACAGAAAAAACCGGATTGATTTTTGGAGAGGGAGTTTTGGAAGTTCTGCCTGATGGCTATGGTTTTTTACGTGCAACAAATTATAATTATCTTCCGGGTCCGGATGATATATATGTTTCCCCTTCACAAATAAGAAAATTCGGATTACGTACAGGAGATACAGTTTCCGGACAGATACGTCCGCCAAAGGAAAATGAGAGATATTTTGCTTTATTACGTGTTGAAGCTGTTAATTTTGAGAATCCTGATCTGGGAAGGACAAAAGTCCTGTTTGATAACCTTACACCTCTTTATCCGCAGGAAAAAATAAATCTGGAGATAGATCCTAAAGATATGTCAACCAGAATAATAGACATGCTTACCCCGATTGGAAAAGGACAACGCGGACTTATTGTTGCTCCGCCCAGAACAGGTAAAACAGTATTATTGCAGAAAATTGCCAACAGTATAACTGCTAATCATCCTGAAATAGTTTTAATAGTATTACTTATTGATGAGAGACCTGAAGAGGTTACAGATATGCAGCGCTCAGTAAAAGGGGAGGTTATAAGCTCAACTTTTGACGAACCCGCGTCAAGACATGTTCAGGTATCAGAGATGGTAATAGAAAAAGCAAAACGTCTGGTTGAGCATCAGAAAGATGTTGTAATTCTTCTCGATAGTATTACCAGATTAGCGCGGGCGTATAATACTATAGTTCCTCCAAGCGGTAAAGTTCTTTCCGGCGGAGTGGATTCCAATGCTCTGCAAAGGCCAAAAAGATTTTTTGGAGCGGCAAGAAATATTGAAGAAGGCGGAAGTATCACTATTATAGCTACAGCTCTTGTTGATACGGGGAGCAGAATGGATGATGTTATTTTTGAAGAGTTTAAAGGCACAGGAAATATGGAAATTATTTTAGATAGAAGATTGGTTGACAAGAGAACTTTTCCTGCAATCGATATTAACCGTTCAGGAACCAGAAAAGAAGAATTACTTATACCTGCTGATGATTTAAATAAAATCTGGATAATGCGCAAGGTTTTAAATACTATGGGAGTTGTGGAAAGCATGGAATTGCTGATTGAAAAATTATCCAAGACAAAAAACAATAAAGCTTTTATGAAATCCATAGCCAATAGCAATTAAATAATCAAAGAAATATAGAATTATTTTTATTTTTATGTTATTATATCACCTTAAAATTATAAGAAAGGAGTGAAATAAAATAATGAAAAAAGATATACATCCTAAATATAAACAGACAAAAATAATATGTGCTTGCGGAGAAGTAATTGAAACAGGATCTACTGTTGAAAATATACATACTGAAATTTGTTCAAAATGCCATCCATTCTTCACAGGTAAGCAAAGACTTGTTGATTCAGCAGGCAGAGTAGAACGTTTTAATAAAAAATACAAAAAAAGTG
>JACQWU010000095.1 GCA_016209155.1 Candidatus Desantisiibacteriota bacterium
TCTGGTATTATTATATACTTATAATACTAATATAAGCGATGGCTGGGCAAGTCCGGAAGTACATAAAGATCCGCCTGATAAACGTGAGGCAGCTTTTAAGATGGGAGTTAATATTATTTTATACAGCTTATTACAGTAACAATTAGGGAGCTATATATGCCGATAAGTGTTGAAGACCATAAAAAAGCAGAAGTACATAATGCTTTGGGGGTTATTTATCGTAAAAAAGGTAAATATGACAGAGCTATTGAAGAATATGAAAAAGCTCTTCATTTTGACCCTGAATATACTCTTGCTTACAGTAATCTGGGATTTATTTATTACCGGAAAAGCATGTATGATAAAGCCATGGAATATTATAAAAAAGCCATAGAAATAGATCCATCGTATGTGCTGGCATATAACAAACTGGGAGTGGTTTATAGAAAAAAAGGCCTTTATAAAAAAGCATTAGAGGTTTATAAAAAAGCCATAGAGATAAGTCCTGATTATGCTGAAATTTATTATAATATGGCTGTTGTTTACAGGTATATGAAAAAATATAGTGAAGCATCGGAGATGTATAAAAAAGTTATTGAATTCCGTCCGGAATATATCCCTGCTCATGTAAACCTGGGATTGGATTATAAATATAGCGGAGAGTATGATAAAGCAATAGAAGAATATGAAAAAGTATTAAAACTGGACCCTAATTATGTTGAAATTTTTATTAACTTTGGGATAGCATATTTTCTTAAAAAAGAATATGATAAAGCTATTGAACAGCTTTCCCTCTCAATTGAAAAAGATAAAAATAATCCTTTAAGCTATTATTACCTTGGTATGACCTATGAGGCTACAGGTGATTTTGAAAAAGCACTGGATGCATATAATAAAACTTATGAAGTAGAGCCAAATTTCCCGAATTTAAACGATAAAACCATGGATGTGCATTTAAAAATCGGAGACAGATTACTTTCCGAAAAGAAATATAAAGAAGCTAAGGAAGAATATAAATTAGCCTGGGAATGTAAAAATGATCCTCCCATCTACTTGAAAATTGCCAGAATTGATGAACTTTCTGAATCCTGGGAAGAAGCAGTAAATTCCTATCAGCGTCTCGAAAAAATTAATCCGGAAGGGCCAAAATATAAAGAAAAAATAAAAGAACTTTTATTGCATGCCGGAGATAATGCTATCCTTGCAAACCAGTATACAAAAGCTATAGAGTATTATAAAAGAATTTTAATGGATTTCCCTGATGAACTGGATATTAGATACAGGCTGGGCGAAGCTTTTTTAGCTATTGAAAAAAACGATGACGCATTTCAGGAGTTTAATTATATATTTAAAAAAGATCCTGATTTCCCTGATATAAAAACTAAAGTGGATGAACTCTCTTTCTCAGGAATATTTATTTTAATTAAAAATAAACAGTTTGACGAAGCTATTGTCCGCTGTAAGGATATGCTTGCAAGATATCCGGATAATCTGGAAGCATTATACGGGCTTGGAACAATCTATGCTGGTAAAGATATGACAAATGAAGCAATTGAGATATTCGAAAAAATTGCCGATCGGGATATGAAATTTAAAAATGTAAAATTAAAACTGGTTCAGCTATATACCAATAGAGCTGAAGCTTATTTTGAAAAGATACACTATCAGGAAGCTTTTGACCAATATAAGAAAATAATTCAGATTGATCCTGAAAATATTGAATGTCTTTATAAAGTTGCGGTTCTTTACGATAGACGTAAAAAATCTGATGAAGCTATTGAATATTATGAAAAAGTATATCAGAAAGTTAAAAATTATAAAGATGTTTCGGAAAAACTTAAAGCTATTTAGTTATGGAAATCCAATATTTAAAAAAAAAAAAAAAAATTTGACGATGCTATCCAGCAAAAAACCGCTCTTATTTATTTTAAAATTGCTACGATTTACGAAAAAAGAGAAATGCTTTTTGAAGCAGCTGAAAATTATGAGAAAGCAAGAACAAATGATAACAGCTTACCCGGATTACAGGAAAAAATACTGGCCTTATATCTTCAGATAGCAGATGGATTTTTTAATCAAAAAAGATATATGGAGGCGATCACGCATTATGAAAAAGTCATTGCAATTACTCCTAACAGACCCGAAATATATTATGCTATAGGTAAATGTTATTTTGAAAGACATATACCGATAAAAGCAATTGAATATTTTGAAAAAACTATTGCTTTAAAAGGTGAATTCCCCGATTTAGAAAAACAATACAAAGAAGTTCTTGAAGAACTTGGCGAAAAATATCTTAAAGAACATATTTTTGAGAAAGCTTCTAAATTTTTTTCCAGATTAATAGAGCTTTATCCGAAAGAACCTAAATTCATATTTAAGCTCGGATTTATTTTTGAAAATATTCTTGAATATGATAAAGCTATCGAACAATATCAAAAAGTTAAAAGCATAGATAGTAATTATCTCGGATTATTAATCAATCTGGAAAGAACTTACATGAGTAAAGCTAATGATTTATTTGATAAAGGTAAATATGAAGAAGCATGTGCGCAATATAAAAATGCGCTGGATATATCCCCTCAGAGCCTTGAAGCAATTTATCAATCCGGAGTTATAATGGAAAAAACCGGAAAAATAACAGAAGCATATAAATTCTATGAAAAAGTTTATAAACTGGATAAAGATTTTAAAGACATAAATGAAATAATGGGGCGGCTGATTTATACAAATATCAACAAATTTATTGAAGAAAAAAAATATCCGGAAGCTATTAAAGAATGCACAAACCTGCTGCAGGCAGATCCAAAAAATCCAAGACTCCATTTTATTATGGCGAGTGTTTATTTGAGTATGAATGATAAAGATAAAGCAAGAATAGAATATGGACAGGTATTGCAGATTAATCCTGAATTCCCTGAGATAAATGATAAACTGGAACAACTTTATTTGAGCTATGCTGCGGAATTTATGGAAAATAAAAAATTTTCGGAGGCAAAGGATTATTTTGAAAAGATAATTGCATTACATCCGGATTCTATAATAGTTAATTACAATCTTGCATCAATATATGAAAACGAGGGGAATATAGAAAAAGCCGCAGGATTTTACGATAAAGTAATGGAATTAGACAAAAATTACCAGAATATATCGGAAAAGATATGTAATATATATGTAACAGCAGGAGGAAAATTTTTTGATAAAAAGGATTTTAATAATGCTTCTTTATATCTTGAAAAGGCGGTAAAAAATGGTTTTGAAAATGAAGATATTTTATATAAACTTGGAAGTGCATATGAAAATACAGGGATGCTTGATAAAGCTAAAAAATATTATGATAAAATTATAAAAAAAGAAGGGGTGACATATAAAGATGTATCTGAAAAGCTTGATGACCTGGATTTTCACAAGCTTGAGAATAATCTGGAAGAGGAAAAATACGGAGAAGCAATAAGGGAAGCTAAAAAAATTCTGGAAAAAAATCCAAATAACATTGAAATACAGTATAATCTTGCTCTATCGTTTGAAAAAAAGAAATTTTATAACGAAGCTGTCCAATATTTCGATGATATTTTAAAGAAGCAGTCTGATTATCTTGATGTTAAAGAACGGATGAAAAAAATATATATTGAAAAGGCTGATAAAATTTTTGAGATGGGAAGTTACAGCGATGCACTCAGAGATTATCTGGAAAGTATAAAGTTTGACAATAGTAACAATGATGATATAAATTTTAAAATTGCTATATGTTATTTTAATATGGGAGAATATGACAAAGCAATGGAAATAATCCGCCGCTTTGTTTTAAAAGATTCAAATAATAAATTAAATCATAATTTATTGGGACAGATATATACACAGAAAAATATGCTCGATGAAGCTGTCAGTGAATTTCAAAAAGCAATTAGTATTGATAAAAATTTTGCTGAAGCATATAATAATCTTGGAATGGTATACATTAAGAAAGGAATGTATCAGGATGCAATGAAGGAATTTAAAACAGCAGTTAAAATTGATCCGAGTATAGAAATAAAATTCAATGGATGATGATTAAGTGAAGGAGGAGGATATATTTTGCCGGAGGATAAAAATAATTTTTTGGCACAAAGGGATGAAATAATTAAATATCAGAAATATCTTTCAAAAAAATATAATCGTGAGGTCAGCCGAAATGAAGCGGCTTTTGAATGGATAAGTAAATTCGCCGCAAAATGGCGGGAGGAATGCGACCGTAAATCTTTTAAATGAAGATTATTTTCCAGGAGAAAAACAATGAATCATAAATCTGTTGCAGCAGGTTCGTTTTATCCTGCTGACCGTTCATCCTGTAAAGAAACAATAGAACATTTTAAGGAAAAAGTTAAAACAAGTTTACGTTCCGATATTTCAGCAGGAATAGTCCCTCATGCCGGCTGGATTTTTTCCGGACAGATTGCTTTTAATGTATTTTCCAGTATAAGATCGTCACCGGATATGACATTTATAATCCTTGGAGCAGTACATGCCTCAAATATATATACCTCTGCGATTTTCGGAGATGAAGCATGGGAAACACCTCTTGGGAAAGCGGAAGTTGATATAAATCTGTGTGAGGAAATTGCTGATAATAGTCAGGGACTTGCAGAGCTTAATTCAAGAGCCCATCTTTATGAGCATTCCATTGAAGTGCAGGTTCCTTTTATTCAATATTTATTTCCACAGGCAAAAATAGTTCCTATTATGGTTGTCCCTGATAAAAACGCTGTTTTGCTCGGAAAAATATTAGCTAAACTATGCCGGCTATCCGGCAGCAGAAAAAAAATATATGTAATAGGTTCAAGTGATTTAACTCATTACGGATGGAATTATGATTTTGCTCCTTTTGGGATAGGCCAGACAGGGCACGATTGGGTGGTAAAAGAGAATGACCATCGCATGATTGAAATGATTTTAAAAGGTGACCCCGATAAAATAATAAAAGAAGCTCATGTAAATAAAAATGCATGCGGAGCCGGAGCTATTGGGGGAACCGCAGCTTTTGCAAGAACACTGGGAATAAAAGAAGGTGAATTACTTCTTTATACTACAAGCTGCGATGTTATGCCTGAATACGGCAATACAAGTTTTGTAGGTTATGCGGGAATAGTTTTTTAATCTCGGTTAAGGATTCTATATGTCATTTTTTAATATAGCAAAATTAGTTCGCAGGGAAATTTTTGAAATTAAACCCTATATCCCGGCTAAACCTATCGAAGAAATTGAGAGAGAATATAAAGTAAAAAATCTTGTTCAACTTATTTCAAATGAGAATCCTTTTTCCATTTCCCCTGAAACAAGAAAGCGCATTCATAAAGAATTAAAAACTGTTAACCGATATCCTGATGGCGGCGGCTTTTATCTTAAAAAAAAATTAGCTGAAAAATTCAAAGTAAAATCCGAAAATATTATTCTTGGTAATGGCGCAGATGAAGTTCTATCAATGCTTTGTGAAGCATTCTTAAACAAAGGTGAAGAAGTTATCATGGGACAACCTTCTTTCAGCGCATATGAGATATCCTGCCGCATAATGGGAGGTATCCCGGTATTTGCCAAACTTGATAATTTTAAATTTAATCTTAAAAATATTTTAGGAAAAGTAACCCGTAAAACAAAAATTATTTTTCTAAAATTTTCAGCATGGCTGGACTACGTATAGGTTATGGCATCGGAAACGAAGAAATAATTAAGTATATGAATATTGTGAGAAAACCTTATAATGTAAATTCGCTGGCGCAGGCTGTTGCTCTCGCCAGTCTTTCTAATCCTTCGATTGTTTCTTTAAATAACAAATTGAATAAAAAAAGAAAACAGTATTTATATAGCGCATTTCTGAGGCTGGGAATAAACTTTGTCCCGACAGAAGCCAATTTTATTTTTGTAAACACAGGGATGGATTCAAAAGATCTATGTGAAAAATTGATATATCAGGGAGTTCTGGTAAGAGCGGGTTATGTTTTCGGATATCCGGAATTTATTCGTGTTACAATAGGAAAAGACGAGGAAAATAAAAAACTGGTCAGGGCGCTAAAGAAAATTATATTAGGTGAATAGACTGAAGGCTGAAGGTTTTTAGGTAATATTTGATTAATTATTATATTTTGGCTAATAGTCTTCAGCCTTCAGCCTAAACCCCTGACTTAAGAAAGGTAACTTATGAAATTTGGATTATCGGTGCTTATTTTTGGACATGATGATGTTATGCCTTATCTTTCTCTTTTGGCGGAAAGCGGGATAGAATATATTGAAATACGCGGATATCCTCCGCGTATTGAGTATGATGACATGGAGTATATTGAGGAACTTCGTACTGCTCTTTTCGAGTATAATATCAAAATTCATTCATTTCATCTGCCTTTTAATAATATTGATATCTCAAGTACATCAAATGATAAATGGCAAAAATCTGTTGATGAAGTTTTAAAAGGTGTTAAAATATGCAAAAAATTGGGGGGGACCCTCGGTGTCCTGCATCCCGGGGCAAAATATGGTGAACCGGAAAATAAAAAAGCGGCCGAAGAAGCTTCGTATAAAGGTATATCTGTAATATTTAAGGAATGTGAAAAACATGGAATAAAACTTGCTGTTGAAAATATGCTGCCGGGACGTGTTGGCGAGGATTTTGATTTTTTTGAAAATCTTTTTAAAAAAATAAATTCTCAAAATATAGGATTGTGTTTTGATTCAAGCCATGCGAATGTTAACGGAACAATATACGATTTTTTAAAAAAATCCGGGGATAAACTTTTAGCCGTACATTTTTCAGATAATATGGGGAAAGCAGATGATCATTTTTTTCCATTTGACGGGAATATCGACTGGAGTAAAATTGTTAATATCCTGCATTCTATTTCCTTTAATTCGGTATTTATGCTGGAAGTAGCAGCGTATGACGGACTTACTCCTCTTGCGCATATTAAGAGTTATCAGGAAACTGTTAAAAAATTGAATATTAAGGTGGATAGACTGAAGGCTGAAGGCTTTTAGGTAATGCTATTAAGTATTGACTGATAGTCTTCAGCCTAAACACCTAAATAAAGGTGACATATGTCAAGAGCTAAATTAGGACAGGTTTTTTTGAAAAATCCTTTTATTGTTCAGGAGATTATAAAAGCATTAGATCCTCAAAATGAAGAAACAATAATAGAAATAGGGCCGGGAAAAGGTGTGTTAACAGAAGCGCTGGCAGGATATGATTGTAAATTAATTGCTGTTGAAGTGGACAAATATTTATATGAAAAACTTTTATCAAAATTTAAAAAAAAATTAAATATTGAGTTTATTAATTCCGATATTTTAAAAATAAATGTACCTGATATAATAAAAAAAATTAATCCCGATAAAATTAAAATAGCGGGGAATATTCCATATTATATTACTTCTCCTATTTTGAATTTTCTTGTTGATAATAAAAATTTTTATAAAACAGCTTTGCTTATGGTTCAAAAGGAAGTTGGAGAAAGAATATTAGCCGCACCTCATTCCAGAAAATATGGGGCATTGACATTATTTATTCAGTACAATATGAAAAGAGAAAAAATAATAGATGTACCTCGTGAAGATTTTGCTCCTCCTCCGGAAGTAGATTCGATGGTAATCAGGCTCAGTCCGCTTCTATTACCGGGAATTAAGGTCGAGGACGAATCCTTGTTTTTTAAGATCATCCATGCTTCTTTTCAAAAAAGAAGAAAAATGATTCATAATGCGCTGTCTCATCTAAAGTCATGGGGAAAGGATATAGATGTAAAATTGGTACTTGAGAAAGCCGGAATTAATTATTCAGCCAGAGCTGAAGATCTTTCAATAGAAGACTATGCGCGTCTTTGCGCTGTAATACTGGATAAAAAAATAAATTAAAATGTAAAAATCAAGCTACTTTTAGCCGCGACTTATATTAAGGCGAAGCTAAAGCTTCGCACTACATTTTCAAACAATTCTATGATTGGACTTTTGTAGTGCGAGGCTTTAGCCTCGCAAATTGTATACTTTGAAAAATTGATATTTGAATTTACAGTGTTTAAATATTGTATTATCAATAACTTACGGAGAGATTTTGAGATGAAATATATTACATATATATTATTATTCACGCTTATTATCCCTTTAAAATTGATTTCTCAAGAAAAAAGTGCGGGGAAAAAAATTCTTGGTATCGGCGCATGGGAAGAAACAGCTTCTCTTATGGAGCCGGTTGCCAATCATTATTCTTTAACAGTTTCGGATAAAATTTATGTTTTTGTGGGTATGAGCATAATTAATTCACATACTGCGATCATTTCGTCGGAATTTAATGAAAAAGGGATTAAATTCTGGAAAAAACCGGCATCTCTTTTTAATGCGCTGGAAGACTTCGGCGCTGTATCTACAAATAATTTTTTATATATTGTCGGCGGAAAAAGCAAAGGATTTGAACAGGGAAATGTAACGTATTTTGCTATAACACCTGATGGAATATCGACCAAAGGAATAATAGGCGCAAAAATGCCGGTAGTATTAAACAAACCGGCAGTTACATTTAATAAAGGTTATCTCTTTGTAAGCGGAGGGAAAATTGGCAGTAAAATTTCAAACCAGGTATTTTCTGCTATGATTGATACAAGCGGTATGCCGGGAAAATGGCAGGAACTAAATTCCCTCCCTATAGGTGTTTATGACCATGTAATGTTTTCTTATAAAGATTATATATATATATCCGGAGGTTATCATAATGCCGGTTCCGTGTATGGAGCTAAAGTTAATATGGATGGAACAATAGAAAAATGGACAGGCCTTAATGATACTCCCATAAGTCTTGAGAAACATGCAGGGATTGTTTATAATGATAATATTTTTATTTCCGGCGGGATAGAGGATGGACGGACTTCTTCTTTTGTATATCAGGGTGAATTTTTTGAAGAAGGGCTGGTTATTAAATGGGAAAAAGCAGAACCCCTGCCAAGGCCTGTTTTTAATCATTCTATGACAGCCAATGATAAATTTCTTATAATAAGCGGCGGTATAAGCGGTGGACGCGTTCAAGCAAAAATTTTAATTGCACCTTTTATATATTAATTTTCTTGACAAAGTATTTGATTAGGGTAATAATATATAAAATAATTTAAATGTTTTATTTGAAATGCCGATATAAAGTTAAACTATGAAATAATGCATAATCAAATGTATAACCAATTTCTAAAATCGTAAATGTACAGCTATTAGTTGTTAGCAATCAGTTTATAAAGAATTATTTTTTGTAGGGGTTCGATTTATCGAA
>JACQWU010000128.1 GCA_016209155.1 Candidatus Desantisiibacteriota bacterium
TTCATTTCAAATATTCCTTCTTTTGTCTTTTTCGTTTCCATTACTAAATTATCTTCTTCTTTAACTGCAAAATTATTTTTTAATATATACTCACCGGACATTACGAATTTTGGCTCTTCTGTTTTTGATGTTTTTTCTGTTCCGGCTGCATTCCCGGTTTTCATTTCAAATATTCCTTCTTTTGTTTTTTTCGTTTCCATTACTAAATTATCTTCCCCGCCATTTCTGATACCGGATGATATAATAGAAGTATTCTGTAGGTTCTTTAAAGGATCAGAATATGAAGTTAGAAGCTTTAAAAAAATACAATTTGGAAAATGTGAAATCAAATCATTGATTTTATCCATTTTAATTTTGTCTATTTTTAAATTTGCATCCTTATTTATGCCTGAACTTGTAATAAAATCACTTACTTCAGGCGGAAGCATAGACAATATCTCTTGTGTTTTCGCATCATCTGAAAAATTATTATTAAAAGTTATATCGTTTAAAATTACATTATTAAAATTATTTTCAGAACTGAACGAATTATTTTTGGTTATATAACTATTCAAAACATTCATAAAAGCTCCTTTATCAGCCTCCAGCCTGAAGACCTTCGGTCTAAGTTATATTCTAAATTTCTTATACTTTAAATTAATACGTATCCGCAAGTTTACTTGAAAATTTCACAGCTTCATCTTTTTGTAATGCGCCTAAAATTAAAGCGGCTTTAGCAGGTTTTATTCTGCGGAATATTTTAATCGCCAGCTTACTATCCATTTTACTTAATATTGATGCAACATTCTCTGCCGGCATTTTTGCATAAAGTTTTGTGACATTATCAAGATTTTTTTCCGCTTGCTCATTTTTTTCCCTGGCGAATTTCCCTAAAACTTCCGCCTGACTTATTAATTTCTGCTGTTCATCGTTCAAATCCTTAATCCTTTGCTCAATTCTCTCTATATTACTTTCCATAAAAGCTTCTCTTAACTCCAGTTCTCTTTTTTTCTGTTCTAAATTTTTTGCAATATCCTGATAATCCTGTATATATTTAACATTAATTTGCGGAATTACTTCTTCCGCCGGTTTACCTAAAATTTTTTCCACAGTCGGGTACAATAATTTGCCCAGAGTACCTGTTAAAGTTATAAAAAATATAAATACAAGCAGTAAAAAAGTAAAAATACTTCCAATTTTTCCAGGCATTGTTATGCTCCTGTAATTTTTCTTGAAAATTGTATCTGTGCTGTTTCATCAATTAGTTTCAGTTCTATTCTGTTTTGTTCCAGCTTATACTCATTCCATCTTTTTTCTTTAAGTCTTTCTAATTTCTTCCGGTCTTTTATTATTTTTATCAGTTGTTCCCTTATGTTATTTAATTCTTCTTTTAAACTTATTAAAATAATATTTTTAATTTTTACGTCCTCTTTCATTCCTTCAATAAATGGTTCATAAAGCTTAATAATTTCCATTTTAGGACTTTTCATTTTTTCTTCATCCAGTTCCCGCATACTTTGTATAATTTTTTTTTCTAATTCCAGTAATCTGGATTTTTCTGTCTGATAGCATTTCTCTTTTTCAGCAACTTTAAGCATTAGATTTTCTTCTTTGAATTTATAATTTTTCAACAAAGGTTCTAAACTGAATTCATATTTTTTCATTTATTAATTCTCAACTTAATGATAGACGAGGTGTTTTGCTTAACTCAAATCCTCTGTTTACATTTGAAGTAACAAATATTTTTTCATCTCTAAATAAATCTATAAGCATATTTACGGATTCATTAAAATTTACACCCTGACTTATTGGCTGCCGCAGATAATTTTTTATTTTATCTATATATTTCAAAGAATAATCAATTTTAGAATTGCTGCCGGGCACGTATGCTCCTATATTGATAAGATCTTCAGATTCCTCATAAATTGAAAGCACTTCTTTTAATTTTGCAGCAGCACCCTGATGTTCAAAACTTGTAACATCGCCCATTACTCTGCTGACACTGCGTAATATGTCTATTGCCGGATAATGATTTTTTGATGCCATATTGCGGGATAAAACCACATGCCCGTCCAGAATGGATCTTACTGTATCCGCGATCGGATCATTCATATCGTCAGCTTCTACTAAAACAGTATATAAACCTGTTATACTTCCGACTTCGCTATGAGTACCTGCTCTTTCAAGTAATTTTGGGAGAACTGAAAAAACTGACGGAGGATAACCTTTTGAAGTAGGAGGTTCACCTACTGCAAGTCCCACTTCACGCTGTGCCATCGCGAATCTTGTAACCGAATCCATCATAAGCAATACATCTTTTCCCATACCGCGAAAATATTCAGCGATTGTTGAGGCAACAAGAGCCGCTCTTATACGTACAAGCGGCGGTTGATCTGATGTCGCGACTACTACCACCCCCTTTCCGCAGCTAAGCAAACCATCTAATGCTTTTATACCTGTTGAAAGGGGCTTTGAAATCCTTTTTCTTGAAAGAGGATGCCCGGGTTGACGATAAACAGACACTTTTTGATTATCATTAATCGGTCCCTTATCGTCTATTGGAATACCAAGTCCGTCTATTACTCTGCCTATAAGTTTTTCGCCGACCCTGATATTAAACTGCATTCCAATTGAAATAACCTCACTCCCCGGAGAAATACCCCTTATATCTCCGAAAGGCATAAGCAAAATTTTATCATTCCTGAATCCAACTACTTCTGCTAAAATTTTTTGACTGGTGTTTTTAGGAACTATATGACATAATTCTCCTATAAACGCATTTGGTCCGTAAGATTCAATTATTAATCCTGTTATCTGTGTTACTCTGCCGTTAAGTTTTATCAAATTACTATTGGTTACTTTTGTAAAATGCTGCTTTAAATCAATCAAATGTCCTTTCATATGATGTCCTTTCTATGTAAGCCCCAATACGGATCTTAGTTCATCGATCTGATTTTCTATCCGTGCATCTATTATTTCTGTTTTGGATTCTATTATAAAATCTCCAGTTTTTAATTCCGGCTTTTTTTCAAAAAAGAGATTTTTTATTTCCCCGATATCTTTAAGATAAAACTCTCTATTATTCTCCAAAAATTCATAATCCTCTGAAGACACTTTAACTAAAATTTCTGTTTTATCCTTAACTTTCTCAAGTAAAAGGTGCAAAATATTGCTTAATTTATCCTTATTTACCGTCAATTCCTGCTTAATAATTTTTTTTGCTATCTGAATAATCATTTCCAGAATCTGCGGCTCCATTTCGTTTAAAATTTTTTCCTGACTATTTTGCGACTGTTTCGCACTTTTTATTTGGCGTCGGTTTAGTGGTTTACGGAGGTTATTCATTTTCTCCTCTCTTCCCTGTCCCGGAATAATTATTTCCTCAGCCTCTTCCAGTTTGCGAACTATGCCGACTATCTTCTGCTGAGCATTATCAACATCTCTCATACGAACAGGTCCCATAAAGCTCATATCTTCTTTTATTAAAGTGGAAGCTCTCTCTGACATACATTTAAAAAATTTCTCTTTAATCTGCGCGCTTGCTCCTTTAAGCGCCATACTCAAATCCTTAGTATCAATTTCTTTCAGTATGCGTTGTATTCCTCTGTCATCAATAAGTATCAAATCCTCGAAAATGAACATTAATTTTTTAATATTTGTTGCCAATTCCGGTTTTTTCTCTTCCATTTCAGTTAATATCCTCTTCTCTGTATTGCGGTCTACTTTATTTAAAATTTCAGCAATTGATTTAAGCCCTCCTAAAGTAGATTTCCCCTGGGAAGATAATGTTGAAACTTTTTCTTTTAATTGATTTTCTATCTGTGAAATTATCTCGGGAGAAGTTTTAGTTAAAAGAGAAATACGCATTGCTATATCGGACTGCTGATTATATGGTAATATATTTAGTATTGAAGCTGCTGTATCAGGATCCAAACTTCCAAGAATAAGGCTTATTGTCTGAGGATGTTCGTTCTGAATAAGTGATACAAGGATTTCAGGGTCAACATACTTTAAAAAATTAAACGGCTGACGGCGCGATCCTTCCTGCACGCGGTTAATTATAGCGACAGATTTATTTGAGCCAAGAGCTCTTTCCAGCATTTTGGAGGCAAATTCCGCTCCGCCTTGTGTCATATATTGTCTGGCCATATACATTTGATGAAATTCCGCTAAAACAATATCTCTGATTTTTGGAGGAATATTATCAAGATAAGAAATCTCTGATGTTATTTCCTCTATTTCCGGTTCGGAAAGATTTTTTAATATTCCGGAAGAAATTTCGGGACCTAAAAAAGCAAGTAGAACAGATGCTTTTTGCGTTCCTGTAAGAGTTTCAATGTTTAAGTCCATGTTGTTTACTCCGTTTAACAGTCATGAAATACACTCATCATCTTGCTCTATTTCTTGGTTTACTTTCTGCCAGCCATCCTGCGACTAATTTGGAAGCAGAGTCAGGGCTTCTCTTGGCAAAATCACTTATCGTATTCATAAGTTCATCGGTATTCTGCATATTCTGCATGTCTTTTTGTGATATAAGACCTACCCCACGTTCGCCGGATGCCGCCAGACTATTTTGTTCAAGATTATCAGGCAGATACATATCCATATTTTTCACATTTTTTGAAAAGGAACGAAAAATGAAAAAAAGAAAAACTATTCCAAGTATTGCAATCCCGGCATTTTTAGCCTGAGACATCCAGAAAAACTTTTTTTCTTCTTTATCAATAATATTTTCCTGCTCCTTCATATAACTATTATCAAAAGCCATATTCACAACTTCAATTTCATCCCCTCTTGATACATCATAACCAACTGCTTTCATGATTATTTTTCTGATTTCTTCCATTTCCTCAGGAGTGCGGGAAACATATTTTGCGGATTCTTCGGATTCTTTACCCTTAACATATTCGGTTTTTCCATCAATAAAAGCCGCCACATAAAGACGTTTAATCTTTCCCGCATTTTCAACTTTATGTTCAACGGTTTTATTTATCTCATAATTTAAAACTTCATTCTTTTTAAAACCCGGGACAGCTTCTTTATTTTTTTCATCAGCATTCGCGCTGCCGGTTTGTTTTACCCCTTCGCTTTCCGTTGTTCTCTGTTCACTGCGGATCACAGGATTTTCCCCGTCAAACTGCTCGCTGGTTCTTTCAACTTTGTCAAAATCAATATCAGCAGTGACTCTGACAACCGATTTACTTGGACCAAGGACTTCCTCCAGCATACTTTGAATACTGTTTTTTAATTTTATTTCAACCAGACGCTGGTACTCCAGATGATTTTGCCCGAGACTAAAAATATCATCTTTACTCCTGGGACGTGACAAAACTCTGCCGTCTGTTGTTACGATAGTAATGTTTTCGGGTTCGAGTCCCTCAACACTTGATGCCACAAGATGTACAATCCCCTGTATCTGTGTTGATGACACCTCTTTGCCGTGTTTCAGTTTTAAAATTACAGAAGATGTGGAAGGTTTTTCTTTTTCAGTAAAAACCGAATCATGCGGCAGAACAATATGCACTCTGGCGCTTAAAACTTCTTCCATTTGTTCTATTGTCCTTGACAATTCTCCCTGAAGTGCTCTTTGATAATTTATTTTCTGCGCAAAATCAGTCATGCCCAGCCCATTCTTATCAAAAATCTCAAAACCAACACCCCCGTGTGTCGGCAATCCCTGCCGGGCAAGATCAAGTCTGTTTTCATAGACCTTATCCTGAGGCACTAATATTTGCGAACCGCCGCCGGCAATTTTGTAAGGTATTTTTCTATTCTTCAACTGCTCTACTATTGCGCTTGCATCTTCTGCCGGTAAACCTGAAAATAAAATTTCATATTCAGATTGTTTTGCCCAAAATATTAGAATAAAAAAAATCACGGAAACAAAAATAATTATAAAAGTACTAGCGGCTTTCAGTCCAAGCGTCATGCTTTCCCAGATAGCTTTAAACCCGTTTAAAAAATTCATATTATTTGTCATGTTTTCTTTCCCGATGAAATAATTGATAAGTTATAATTGCATTCTCATTATTTCCTGATAACTTTGCAGTAAAGTATTTCTGATATTAACCATTAGTTGAAAAGAAATTTTTGCTTTTTCGAGAGCTATAACTGCGTCTGATATCTCCGCCCCTTCACCAAAAACCAGACTTTCAATAGCTTTATCCGCATCTTTCTGAGATTGATTTATCTCCTCTAAAAAATTAGTCATGGTTTTTTTAAAATCACCGCTACTATTCTTCTCAATTTGATCAATTTTAGGTTTAATTTCAGCCGGTATAATATTTTTTATAGAATTTAAAGATATTGGGTCCATAACGTTCCTCCGGAATTACTTCCCTATTTCCAGTGTTTTTATTATCATTTCTTTTGCTGAACTTATCGCAGTAACATTGGCTTCATAAGCTCTTGATGCAGACAGCATTTCCGCCATTTCCATAATAATATTGATATTTGGCATTTCAACAAAACCATCTTTATTGGCATAAGGATGTGAAGGGTTATAAACCATTTTTGTACTATCTTTGCTTTTTACAATATCAACAACCTCCACACCTTGAGGTCTGTACATGGCATCCTTAAAAATACCGGAAAAATCTTTAGGTGCCAATACAACCTCTTTTCTTACAGAAGGTTCCTTCCCATTTTCCTGTGCGGCATCAATTTTTGAAATATTTTCTGAAATTACATTCATACGCATTCTTTGAGCCACAAGTCCTGATGCGCTGATATCAATCGCACTAAAGAAATTCATAACTACCTCCTTATTATAAATTTCAAATTTCAAATTATTATCATGATATATTTAAAAATGATTTTATAATTCTGAATTTTTGATTAAGAAGCTGTACCAGTGTATGATTTAGAATTGTATTTTTTGAAATTTTGCTCATTTCCACATCAATGTCCATCTTACTATTAAATTCCTTAAATTTGTTATTTTCATTTTCTACAATAAAAGCTTTACTAATATATTTTGGATTCTCAGATAAAGGATCATTAGATAAAATTTTTTCCATTGATGAGTTCAATTCTTTTTTAAAAACCACATCTTTGGATTTAAAATCCGGGGTTTCTATATTAGCTACATTATTAGCAAGAATTTCATGTCTTAAAGTTGTATGCTTAATTGCTTTTGTTAATAAGGGAACATTGCCATCAAATATTTCCATAACGACGCTCCTATTAAATTTAAATATCAAAATTCAAATACTAAAATCACAATGATTATATAAGCAATAAACATGCCAAATAAAATATATAAATAAATAATTCAAGCTGACTGACTTTTCGATTGAGAATTAATACAGGTAGGAAATCTATGGGTAATTTTTTCCTACATAGCAAATCCCATTGTTCGATATTCTCTTATACGATTGCGTATTGTTCTTACTGATATCCCCAATGCTTTTGCTGTATGTGTGCGGTTTCCGTTAAATTTCTTTAATGTTTCAAAAATATATTCTTTTTCCAGATCATGGACATCCATTCCACTGAATTCAGGTATAAAATTGCTAAGAGGAGGAGCAGCTTCTTTAGGGATTGAAATGTTTTCTTCTGAATTCATACATTTTTCTCTTTCGAGAAAAGATAAATCATTGCATTCTATTTTGCCTATTCTCTTTAAAATTGAAGCACGTTCAAGACAATTCTCCAATTCTCTCACATTTCCCGGCCATTGATATTTCATTAAAGCTTTCAATGCCTCCTCTGAAATACCTTCTATCTCAAGATTATACATTTTGCAGTATTTACGAATAAAATGACTTGAAAGAAGAGGTATCTCCTCTTTTCTTTCCCTTAGAGGAGGAATAAATAAAGGCACAACATTAAGACGATAGTACAAATCCTCGCGGAAATGTTTATTTTTAATTTCATTAAACAGGTTACGATTAGTAGAAGCTATAATTCTAACATCCACGCTGACAGAAGATTCTCCGCCTACTCTTTCAAATTTATATTCCTGCAGTACCCGCAATAACTTTGACTGAAGACTCATAGTTATCTCTCCAATTTCATCAAGTAGCAGAGTCCCCTTATCTGCTCTTTCAAAAATTCCTCTTCTTTTGCTTACAGCACCTGTAAACGCTCCTTTTTCATGTCCGAATAATTCGCTTTCAAGAAGATTTTCAGGTAAAGAAGCACAATTAATCGCTAAAAAATTCCCTTTACTTCTTGGACTTTCTTTATGAATAAAATTTGCTATCAATTCC
>JACQWU010000096.1 GCA_016209155.1 Candidatus Desantisiibacteriota bacterium
ATTAAAAAAATAAAATTTAATTGTAAATATGAATTCCAGGCATGGAAATCATGGGAGAACAAGCCCGTAGTTATTATGATTCACGGACATGGTTTATCGAAGAATTCATGGATTAACCCATATGAAGAAAAATATCAGAATTGTAATTTAAAATTTAAAGGTTTACTCACAGATTATCGTCATAATCCAACGGAAAAAGATGCCGGAATACATGATGGCCCGCCTCAAAGCGCTTTTTTACAATTTGGTTTTTCGAAACCGCTGGAATATCTTGAACTTCCGCCAAAATCTTTATGGGATTTTTTAAAAGAAAATGGATATAATCTAGCAACATGGTCGCAGAAAAATCCGGATAATAATATTGAAGAAGCTATAGATGAATTAACCTCATATGTTATACCAACAGTTAAAAAATTATTCAAAACAAATTCTGTCGTTTTAGCAGGACATGGACGCGGTGGATTGATTGCCAGAAAATATGCAGAACTTTATTATGATAAGAGAAAAGATGTTTCCGGAATAATAATGATGGGAACACCTCATCAAGGTACTAATCTGTCTCGATTTAATAAAGAATTATCAGTGCTTTTTTCAAGTCTGTGTATTTTTATTGATGAAGAAGCTCCACTCTCTTCTCTTCTTTCCACTGTGCTTAACGGTGTACCTGACCAGAAGAACATAAATATAAATGTGCTGGATGAGGCTATTGAGAAACAGGCATTAATGATAAAAAACATAAAAATATTTTTTAGTCAGATGCAGACTTTTTTTGCTTCCTGTGCTTTGGAACAAATGTCTTCGACTTCTGATTTTATTTCAAGTCTCAAAGAAGAAAAGAAACATGGTATTTATTACTCTTCGATTTGCGGAACTGAAAATACATTCACAAAAATGTATCTCTGGTTTTATAAATCCACAAGTTTTATATCTCATAAAAGCAATAAACAATATCAGTGGATAATTCAACCGCGTGAAATAACCAAAATTCTTGATATTGTTGAGAAACTCCTCCCGCGTATTTTAATCCCCCGTGAATTAACTAAAAATAAAGGTGATGGACTGGTATCTATAGAAAGCGCCCGGCTGCCTTTTTCTGACGAAACTCATTCATTCCATCTCAATCATCTGGATCTTCTGGTAAACTACAGCGTAAAAGAAAAAATCATAAAAGTTCTGGAAAAGATAACTCAAAGAAATTTAAACAGTAAAGATGATTAAATGATTAATTCTTCAATACTCCATAGCATTACAAATGACCTGCCCCCAGTCTGTACGTCCTATGAATAAAACAAGTTTAATTATATGAGGCATTAAGGTATTTTAGTTACAAGCCGATAGGTATATTACCTTACCACTGCATTGAATATTAATAGCCTTATTAATATTAATTATTATTATTATTATATAAACTTTGAAGAAAATATTAAGTCAGATTTGATTTTTTGTTATTAGTGTGTGAATATATAGACATATAAAATTATTAGTATGGTGTGAAAATGACATTTAAAAATAAGACTGTTATCATAAGCGGGGCGTCAAGAGGTATAGGCAGATCAATAGCAATTGAATTAGCAGGTATCGGAGCTAATATAAGCTTTAATTTTTTAAAAAATATTAAGGAGGCAAAGTCTTTAGAAAAAGAAATAAAAGAATTGGGGTCATGTGTTAAATCATATAAAGTAGATATTAAAGATTATTGTGCTGTTAAATTCTGGGCTGATAGTACAAAGGATCTGTTTGGCAATATTGATATTGTAATCAATAATGCTGGCATAATTAATGATAGTGCGCTTGCCTTGATGGAACCGGGTGATTGGCATAATGTGCTAAGCACAAATTTAGACGGGACATTTAACCTTACAAGAGCGGCGATAATTAATTTAATAAAACAAAAAAGCGGAATTATAATAAATATTGCATCAGTAAGCGGAATTACCGGAATGCCGCGGCAGACAAATTATTCAGCATCCAAAGCCGGAATGATCGGATTTACTAAATCTCTTGCGCGCGAAGTAGCTCCATATAATATCAGAGTAAATGCAATTGCCCCCGGTTTCATAGAAACAGATATGCTTAAAATTTTAAAAGAAGAATATCTGAATCATATGAGAAAACAAATACCTCTCAATAGACTGGGAAAAGCAGAAGAAATTGCAAAAGCAGTAAAATTTTTAATCAGTGATGACGCAAGCTATATTACAGGTCAGACAATAGTAGTTGACGGTGGTTTAAGTATCGGTTGAAATTATGTAGGGGCAGGTCCCCGTGCCTGCCCGTTTTATTATTATTGTTTAAGTATAGGTTGAGATGAGAAAAAAAAGAATAGTTATAACCGGTGTAGGAATAATCGCTCCAAATGGAACAGGAAAAGAAGAATATTGGCAGGCTTTAAAAAATGGGAAGTCCGGAATTAAACCTATTACACGATTTGATACAGATGAATTTAAGTGTAAGCTGGGAGGTGAGATTGATAATTTCAATCCTGCGCATTTTTTAAGCGGTAAAGGGCTGAAAGATCTCGATAGAACAGCAAGGCTTTTATGCTCTGCCGCAAAGTGGAATGTTTCGGAATTTGAGAAAGGTGCGATAAATGACGGACCTCTTTTTACTAATGTGGCTCTTTTTCCGGGAACAGTTATAAATGCAGCTTCAAGTCAGGTTTCAATTCGTTTTAATATTCAGGGATTTAACACAACTATTTCAACTGGTTATAGCTCAAGTATTGATGCGATGAAATATGCAATATATTTTATAAGGTTAGGACGAATTAAAGCTGTGCTGGTAGGCGGAGTAGAAAGTTTTTCTCTTGCAAATTTTATTGGATTTTACAAACTCAATTTTTTAGCAGGGATAAAAGGTGAGGAATTATCCTGTCCTTTTGATAAAAGAAGAAATGGAATAATTTTAAGCGAAGGCGCGGGAGTTTTAGTTGTGGAGGATGAGGAATATGCTGAAAAAAGAAAAGCAAATATTTATGCTGAAGTTAAAGATATAGGTAATTGTTTTGATTCTTATAAAATTGGTAAATATAACCCGGAAGTAACAGGACTTAAAGAAAGCATAAAATTAGCAATAAAAAATTCCGAATTAGATATTAAAGATATAGATTATATCAGTGCTTCAGCAAATTCTGTACCTATACAGGATAGACTTGAGACTAAAGCCATAAAAAATGTTTTTGGAAAATTTGCATATAATATTCCTGTAAGCTCAATTAAGTCAATGATTGGAGAACCCTACAGCGCAGGAGGATTATTCCAGATTGCCGCAGCTATCGGAAGTATGAGCTATGGCTTTATCCCGCCAACAATAAATTACAAATTAAAAGATAAGGATTGCGATCTTGATTATGTAGAAAACAAATCAAGAATAACAAGAGTAAACAATGTATTAATTAATAACTTTGGACCCGGAGGAAATAATGCGGCACTGATAATATCCAAATATATGTAGTGCGAAATATGAGTTTCGATAAATGTAGTGCGAGGCTTCAGCCTTGCTAATATTGAAGAGGAGTGTATATGACAATTAGTTTTGAAGAAGAAGTTAAGCAACTGGTTTCAGAAATTATAGAAGTTCCAATTAAAGATTTAAAACCTGATGCAGATTTGATCAATGATTTAGGAATAGATTCATTAAAAGCTATTGAAATTGTGGCGGCTATTGAAAAAAAATATCGTGTAATCATACCTGAAAAAGATATCCCCAAATTAAGAAACCTTAATAAAATAATAGATTTTACTAAAAAACTTAAAAAATAGGTAAAAAGGGTTTTTATGATTTTTAATAAGGAAGAAATTAAAACTATTTTGCCTCAAAGAGAGCCATTCCTTTTTATTGATGAAATAATTGAAATTAATGGCAAAAAAAAAAAAAAAAATAAACCCGAAATTGCTAAAACTAATCCATATTATTATTTATGCAAAGTTAAATCGGAATTTTTAGTTCCTGTAATTCCCGGTAATAAACTTATTTTGGAAGCAAATATTGTTAAAATTATTGATAGCGCCGGTATAGTTGATACATTTGCAAGGGTTGGTGATAAAACAGCAGCAAAAGCAACTCTGGAATTTGGAGTACGGAAAAAATGAAAAGACGCAGAGTAGTAGTTACAGGTTTAGGAGTGATTTCATCTGTTGGAATTGGAAAAGATGAATTCTGGAATGCAATAACAAATGGCAAATCGGGAATAAGTGAAGTTTCTTCATTTGATACCGGTGAATTTCGATGCCATTATGCAGGTGAAATAAAAAATTTTTATCCGGAAGAATTTATTGCAAAAAAAAAACTTCAATTTTTGGGCCGTACTTCACAACTGGCTATATCAGCCTCTTTTTTAGGTTTACAGGATGCCGGATTATCTTTAAAAATTTTTAATAAAGAGAAAGCCGGTATTTTTATCGGGACAACAATGGGTGAAAGACCTCTTGAGGAATCTATTGATTCATGGGTAAAAGAAGGGGTTGATAAAATCAGCAAATCAAAAATTTTGCAGTCTTCAGCAAATAACATTTCCGCAAATATTGCTGATTATTTTAAATTTAGAGGGCCAAACTATATGATTCCCACAGCTTGCGCCGCAGGGAATTATGCAATTGGATATGGCTTTGATATGGTGAGTAAAGGTGATTTAGATTATGCAATAACAGGTGGTACCGATGCATTTTCTAAAATAGCATTTGCCGGATTTCATCGTCTTTATGCTATGGCTTCTCTTAAATGCCAGCCATTCGACAAAAATAGAAAAGGAATGATGGTTGGTGAAGGTGCAGGGATTCTTGTACTTGAATCATTAGAATCTGCTTTAAGGAGAAAATCAAAAATTTATGCGGAAGTATTAGGATATGGTCTTAGCTGTGATGCGCATCATATGACAGCTTCCCAGACAACCGGGATTGAAAAGGTAATACAAAAAGCTATTAAAGCAGCAGAAATAAAAAAAGAAGAAGTTGATTATATAAGCGCGCACGGAACCGGTACTCCAAGCAATGATAAAACCGAATGTACTGCTGTTAAAAATGTTTTTAAAGAAAAAACAAAATCTATTTTTATAAGTTCAATAAAATCCATGCTTGGACATACCATGGGCGCTGCCTCTGCAATTGAAGCATTAACATGCTGTCTTGTTGTTAAAGAAGATATTATTCCCCCAACAATAAACTTTGAAACTCCTGATCCAAATTGTGATATAAATTGTGTCCCTAATAAAGCTAAAAAAAGGAGAGTTAATATCGCATTAAATAATGCTTTTGCTTTTGGAGGGAATAATTCCTGCCTGGTAGTTAAAAAGTTTAATTGAATTATTGATTGCAATTTATCAACCATCATGTGTAGCGGGTGAAGTACTATTCGCCTTGTTTAGGAGCTGTCCAAAAAGGTGTCATTCCGCACTCGATGCGGAATCCAGACTTTGGGACACCGGCTTAAATGCTGGATTTCTGTTTTAACAGAAATTACAAAAAAGCATTTTTAGCACCTTTTTAGACAGCCCCCCGCAATATTAAATTTTAATTTTTTATAAAGATGGAGAATTTCTGGTAATATGCTTGCGATTTTGACATTCATATAAAAATGTGATAGTAGTATTATCTGAAAGTGCTATTAATATCATGCCTTTTAAGGTAGGGATGAATTAATTGACGAAAATAAATAATACTAAAAACGATATCTGGAGGTGATTACAATGTCCTGTACAGCAATTGTTGAAAAAAGAAAATATACATATGAAGATTATTTAAAAACTCC
>JACQWU010000129.1 GCA_016209155.1 Candidatus Desantisiibacteriota bacterium
AAAACAATTGATGAGAAGCAGACGCTTGAATTTGCGGTAACCGCAATAGATCCTGATAATGATACTTTGAAGATTACAGCAACAGGATTACCTGCTGGAGCAATCTTCGATACTACTAATACATTTAGCTGGATACCGGAATACAATCAAGCAGGAACTTATCCCGTAACATTCAGCGTAACTGATGGAATGTTAAGCGATACAGAGACAATAAATATATCAGTTGGTGATGTAAATAGAGCCCCAGTATTGACAGCGATAGGGAATAAGATGATTAAAGAAAAGCAGACACTGGAATTTACTGTTAATGCAACAGACCCTGATAACGACATCTTAAAAATTACAGCATCAGGTTTACCGGATGAAGCAATATTTGACACAACAAATACATTCAAATGGATACCGGAATATAATCAATCAGGTATATATACGATAATTTTTAATGTATCAGATGGAATTTTAAATAATACAGAAATAGTAAATATAATTGTGAATAATACAAATCGTGCTCCAATATTATCGGAAATAAGTTCAAAAACAATAAAAGAAAATCAATTACTGGAATTTACTATAAATGCAGTTGATACAGATGGAGATAACCTAAAATTTACAGCAGGAGGGTTGCCGGATGGGGCAATATTTGACAGCACAAATACATTTAGATGGAAACCGGGATTTAATCAATCAGGTATATATTACATTGATTTTATTGTCAATGACGGCAATCTAAGTGATAATAAAATAGTAAATCTAACCGTGGATAATGTTAATCGTCCACCTGTATTATCTTCAATAAGTGATAAGGTTTTGGAAGCTAATAATTTATTTACTTTTACTGTGAGTGCGTATGATCCCGATATGGACAATTTACAATTTACAGTATCTGGATTACCTGAAGGAGCTGTATTTGACAGTGCAAATATATTTATGTGGATACCGGAATACATACAATCAGGGATTCATACAATTAGCTTTACTGTTTCGGACGAAATATTAAGTGATACAAAAACTATGAATATAACAGTAGAAAAAGTAAATCGTGTACCTGTTTTAGCAGTAATAGGGAATAAAGTTATAGATGAAAAACAGATGTTGGAGTTTACTGTGAATGCAACGGATCCTGATGGTGACAAAACAATGATTATTGGCAATAGATTACCTGACGGGGCTATATTCGATACAACAAATACATTTAGATGGGTTCCTGAATATACCCAGTCCGGGACATATCCTGTTTCATTTAATGCAACAGATGGAATTTTAAGCAATACAGAAACTATAAATATAACTGTGAATAATGTAAACCGTACACCTGTTTTAACAGAAATAGGGGATAAAACGATAGATGAAGGAACTTTATTGGAATTTATAGTGAATGCGACAGATCCTGATAATGATATTTTGAAAATTACAGTATCAGGATTACCAGATAAAGCTGTGTTTGATACAACAAACACATTCAAATGGATTCCTGATTATAATCAGTCAGGGATATATACTTTGATTTTTAATGTATCAGATGGAATTTTAAATAATACAAAAATAGTAAATATGATTGTAAATAATACAAACCGTGCACCAGTATTAGAAGTGATAGGAGATAAAATAATAAACGAAAATCAAATGCTTGAATTTACTGTAACGGCAATAGATCCGGATGGAGATAATTTAAAATTTACAGTAGGAGGACTTCCAGATGGAGCTATTTTTGATAGTACAAATACATTCAAATGGTTACCAGTATATAATCAAGCAGGAATATATATAGTAACGTTTATTGTAACAGATGGTGTTTTGATTGATACTAAGAATGTAAAAATAACAGTAAAAAGTATAAATCGTACACCTACATTATCAGCTATTGGAGATAAAATAATAGATGAAGGGCAGATGTTAACATTCGCTGCAAAAGCAGCAGATCCTGATGGAGATAACCTGGTGGTTACTGCAACAGGACTTCCTGATGGTGCAACATATGATAGTTCCAATATATTTAAATGGATACCTGGATATAATCAATCAGGAAATTATTCAGTAATGTTTATTGCAACAGATGGCATATTGAGTGATACAAAAATTGTAAATATAATAGTAAATGATATAAACCGTGCTCCAGTATTATCTAAAATAGGAGATAAAATAGCATTAGAAGGTCAGATATTGGAATTTGCTTTGGATGCAGTGGATAGCGATGGTGATACTCTTACATTTACAGCATTAGGGCTTCCTGTCGGAGCGGTGATTGATAATAAAAAATTTAAATGGGAACTCGGATATACACATTTAGATAAATATTCTATAACTTTTATTGTATCAGATAAGAAACTTAGTGATTCAGAGACAATCAATATCATAGTAAAACATATAAATCGTGCACCGGTATTTTCAGATATAGGAAATAAAACAGTAAATGAAAATCAAATGCTTGAGTTTAAAATAAATGCAATAGATCCTGATGGAGATTCTATAAAATTTACAGCAATAGGAATTCCTGAAGGAGTGGTATTTGACAGTGTAAATATATTCAAATGGATACCCGGATATACCCAGGCAGGAATATATTCAGTAACATTTATTGGAACAGATGGTAAATTGAGTATCACAAAAAATATAGAAGTAACTGTGGTGGACGTAAATCGTGCACCTGTTTTATCTGCTATAGGTGATAAGACTATAGATGAAGGAAAGATGCTTAAATTCAGGTTAAGTGCAAATGATCAAGATAGAGATTCCTTGAGTTTTAGAGCTATAGGATTACCTCTGGGAGCTTCATTAGATAGTACAAATACATTCAAATGGATCCCGGATTATAACCAGTCAGGTATATATTCAGTAAAATTTATAGTAACCGATGGGCTTTTAACTGCTTCTGAAATAATAAAAATCAATGTTAATAACGTATCGGATATACCGGCAGCGCCGGATAATCTCACTGCAAAATATAATATAGGAATAGTCATGCTTTCATGGCATGATAATTCCAGAAATGAGACAGGATTTAAACTTGAACGTTATCATAATGGAAAATGGAAGCAGATAGCACTAATTAATCCGGATATTAAATCATTTATAGATATTAAAGGCAGAAGAGGTTTTTATTACAGAGTCAGGGCATATAATGATATAGGTAATTCAGCTTATTCTAATATATACAAAGCTGTTGCAAAGAAGCTGGAAAAATCTAAATAAATAATTTTATTTATTTAGATCTGGAGAAAAAAAGATTAAAAAAATACCTGGTTCTGCTAAAGAAAATATGAATATCAGTTAGAAAGTATTGTATTCTTTTTGGAATTCTGATACCTTTAATAATAAACGGTCTGTCAAGTTCTTTTTTATCGCAGATAATATTTTCATTAAGTTTATCAATTATCGGTTTTAATTTATCAAATTCTTTTTGTCTCTCGGATTCAGGAAGTTTTTTAATTTCATCCAGACGTTCAATAATTTTAATTGACTGCTGAATAGCATTATGTATTTCAGCTGCTCTTTTTTCCGTCAACTGACCATACTTAAGTTTTAATTGATTAAGCTGTTCTCCAGCACGGTATGTGCTTTTAACTATTTCTTCTCTGGTCATCCAGTTGGTTTCGTAATTCATCATATCTTTCCAGCTTGGGTTGAGAAGCGCAGTTCTGTGTTCTTCTAAAGTTTTGTAAAATATTTTGTATCCTGATTCCTCCGGATGTTCAAAAGCAGGACTTCCCGGATCGATGTAAGGTACAAGAGGAGATATATAAAGGAAAAGTTTATCGGAATGTTCTTTGAATTTTCCCATAAGATATTCGCAATATTTAATAGTGTCATCTACTGACTGCATATTTTGATGTGGTAATCCGATTGTAAAGAATATATCAACTTTGGTATAGTTAAATTCCAGGCAATCACTTATCATTCTTTCTAATTTTTCATTTGAATACGGTCGTCCATATGCTAAGCGTATTTTTTCATCATGAGAATCAGGGGATATCTCTACACTTACATTAGGTACTGATTCTGATACTTCTTTCAAAAAATCTCGCGGTGGCGGAGTGAAAAATTCAAGTATTAATTGATTTTTGAGTTTTGTTTCTTTGAGAAGTTCCAGCAATCGGCTTGCATATTTTTTCCCCGGCTGATAAGGATCTCCGATAATAAAAATAGGTCCCTTAATGATACTGGCAGAAGTTTTAATTGTTTTAATTATGGACTCAGGGGAAAAAAATACAGGATGTTCTCTTTTGCACACCATTTCAAAAGCATGTGCGCCGCCCCCGCATGTTTTGCAGTTATAGATACAACCGTTAGCTGTCATAATTGCCGTTATTGGATAAGATGCCCAATATCGAAAAGGCATATGTCCTGAAATATCCCTGTATTTAAAAACCGATTTAATTATGTATTTATAATTTACCGAGATTTCATGTAGTTTATTCGGAATATGTGTAATTTTATTTACTGTTACCTTGCTGTCTTTTTTCCATGTTAAATTTGGAACAGAATAAAGATCCCCGTCATTTTTAAGTGCATCCATTAACATTAACATGGGAATTTCCGTTGAATCTCCGCGAATAACAAAATCAACCTGGGGATACTGAATGAGTTCTTCATGAAAATAGGAAGAGGATAATCCTCCGAAAACAACAGGTTTGTCAGGATGATATTTTTTTACTATTTTTGCAAGCTCCAGACTGCCATGAGCATGTGGAAGCCAATGCAGATCAATTCCATAGAGAAGCTTTACTTTTTGTTTTTTAATAAAATGTTCAGGATTATAGTCCGAATTTAAAAGCATTTTTAAAGCTACATTTTTTATACGGCAATGGTAACCGTGTTCATCAAGATATGCGGCAATTCGTGTCATTCCAACAGGATACATTTCAAAAATAGGAGTGGATGGGATGACATCACTCATCGGACCAAAAAGGAGAGATAGCTTTCTGAAATCATAAACACTTGGTGCATGAAGTAATAATAAATCAAGATCTCGCATTATTTTACCTTTCTTAAATACAAACCTACTATTCAGGCCTTTAGGCTGAAGGCTGAAGGCTGAAGGAATAGTTATATACAAATAAATATAAAGCTTAAAAAGAATTTTGTCAATGCTATCCCATCATTTTATCAATTAATGACCAGAAGAAGAAAAAAATTCTTCTAACAAATTTAGGAGCTTTTATTCCAAAGAACATAACAGCCCATTCAAGATCTTTCATATTGCAAATTGTTGAAACGCTGAATATGTCCATATTTTGTTTTAAGTCTTTTAAAAGGTCATTTCGGACGGATTCATTTTTGTTTTCAAGTATTTTATCTATATAACGGCATAGATCTCGTGCCTGAATTATTCTTTTTTCCTGAGAAATGGCTTTTTTTTGTTCGATTATCCCATGTGCCATTTTTACCCTGTTCAATTCAATTGCAGCTTCATAGGAGCTTTCAACTATATCGTCCCTGGTCATCCATTTGGTTTCATAATTAAGTATATATTTCCAACTGGGTTGAAGTAATGCCATCCGGTGCTGTTCCAGAGTTTTGTAAAAAAGCTTGTAACCGTATTTTTCAGGATCTTCAAACACAGTTGAGCCGGGATCAAGAAAAGGTGCCATTGGTGCAATATAAACAGCAACTTTTTTAGAATAAGCATATTTACCTAAAATATAGTCGCAATATTTTATTGTGTCTCTTACAGATTGTCTTGTTTGTTCCGGAAGTCCTATCATAAAAAAAAGATCAATACGTCCAACCCCAAGTTTAATAGATGTTTCTATCATCTCCTCAGTTTGTTTATTTGTAAAATTCCTGCCGAATAAACTGCGAACCCTTTCATCATGTGATTCAGGGGAAAGAATAAGATTGAAGCTGGGGATTGCCTTTGCCATATGTTCTAACTCATCTCTTGCCGGAGGAGCAGATAATTCAAAAATGATCTGATTAGAAACATTAAGCCGTTCAAATTCATCGAAAAGATCCGAACTGTATTTTTTTCCGTTTAGGAACACATCACCGATCAAAAGTAAAGGCCCATTAATAAATCTGGACAAAATTTTTATTTCTTTTCCGATATCTTCCGGACTTCTATAAACAGTTTTTTTACGACTGCAGTGATTTTGATAGAATTGATTTGATCCGCCGCATACATTACATCTATAATTGCACCCGCGGCTCATAACAAGCGCCGTAACAGGATAATCCACCCAGGATGCGAACGGCAGGTATCCTGAAAAATCCAGATCCTTAATTGCTGATAAAAATATGTTTTTATAATCAACATAAATACCATCTAGAGAATCGGGAATAAATGTAAAAGGATTATAAATTACTTCTCCTTGATCATTTTTCCAGCAGAGATTTTCAATTTTATCTAATGCTGTCCCGTTTTTTAATGCAATCAGCAGTTGTTCTAATAAAAGTTCAGTTGAGTCACCACGAATGCAATAATCAATAAATGGATATTCCATTAATTCTTTATTAAAATAAGTAGCAGAAATACCTCCAAAGATAACAGCAGAATCAGGATGAAGTTTTTTTACTAATTTAGCTACTTCAACACTACCATGTGCATGGCATAACCAGTGAAGATCTATCCCGAATGCCCGTGCATTTATTTTTTTTAAAAATTTTTCAGGATCAAATTCAGGATTTAAAAGCATTTTAACCGCAAGATTAAGTATTCTGACACGGAAGCCTTTGTTTTTAAGATAACGGGAAATAGTAGCAAAGCCAATCGGGTACATTTCAAAAACAGAAGAAGAAGGGACTACATCACTTATAGGACCATACATGATAGAAGTTTTTCTAAAATCATATACTGATGGTGCATGTAAAAGAACAAGATCATATTTATAACTTTTAAAATCCATATTGCTCCGTATACAAATTTATATTTCCCATCCCCATTTGTTCGTTTTTTACTCATTATAATTAAAGAGCTCAGCTTTATCTAATTCGGGCAGATTTTTATCTTTTGCGGATAAAACAAAATTCTTTTTATTTATTCCAAAATCAATATTCAGGGTTTTATCATTAAAATTAATTCCTCTGTCATGTTCTTTAGAATAATAATTATCAACTTTATAATTTACAATACATTCTTTACTTAAAACGAGAAATCCATGGGCAAAACCTTTTGGGATGAAAAGTTGTCTTTTAGTATTTTCATCTAATTCAATTTTTAAAATTTTCAGGAATGTAGGCGATCCTTTCCTTATATCTACCGATACATCAAGAATTTTTCCTTTAATGACTCTAATTAATTTACTTTGCGCAAAAGGCGGAATCTGAAAGTGGAGTCCTCGTAAAACACCATGTGAAGATTTCGACTCATTTTCCTGTATGAAATCAATTTTTTTTATATTTTTTTCAAATCAAAATTTTGCTATTGCATTATCTTCTTAGTATTTAATTCATTTAAATAGATGACTATATCTTTCCCAATAACATCCCATGAAAAATTTTCTTTGAATATTTTTTTTGCACCTTCTCCGATTTTTTCTCTTATTTCAGGATGTTCTTTTAAAAAAATAATACTTTTGGCTATTTCCTCTCCACTGCCTTCTTTGCATAAAAAAATATTTTTCTCATGCGTAAAAATTTCTTTTATTGCCGGTGAATCCCTTGTTATTACAGGTTTTCCCATGCCTATACAGTCATAAACCTTATTTGGAATAACTCTTGCTGATTTTTTAGTAATTCCAAATATTCCAAGACAGATATCTGCATCCCGTATATAATTTAAAAGTTCATTTTCGCTGAAGAAAGACGAAACAAGAGTTATATTTTTTATGGATTCAGATTTTATTCTATTTTCGCAATTTTGATAAAGCTGTCCGATTCCAACAAATAAGAAATGAATACTTTCATTTGATAAGAGTACTTTTGCGGCATCTAAAATATATTCAACTCCATGTAAAGGTATATATTTGCCGTAATATACAACCGTGAATTTTTTTTGTTCATTTTTTAATTGCTGCACAGGATAAAATACATTCTCATTCGTACCTACCCATACACGTCTGAATTTAGAGATTGGGATATTAAATTCTTTACTGAAATACTCTGCATGAGTTTGTGTATCCAGAAATATCATATCGGCTAATTTACATGATTTTTTGTCCATATAATACATTATTTTTGCCAAAAACGATTCTTTTAAAAATTTTTCTCTGTCTTCAACAAAAGTATCATAAAGTGAAACGAGTGGGGCAAAAACAAGAGGTTTTTTTAATATAACCGAAAAAAATTTAGCTAAAAAAACATCATACTGTCCAACATATCCTACTATTATAATATCGTAATTTTTTATTTTAAATTGTGAAATAATAAGTCTAAAATATATTTTTACAAGTTTCAAAAAAAACAAAAATTTATTTTTCGAAAGAATATTGCTCTTATCATCAATATTATCAACTAAAGATCCATGACATTCAATTACTTCTATATTGTTTTTTTTTAAACCCTCAATTATCGTTCTGTTAGAATGTATTTTTTTTTCATATGTACCAAAAAAACAAACTCGCACTTATTTCTCCTCTTGCAATATCTATTAATTAATAAAATACAAATAATTAATAGAATACAAAAATATAAATATAAAAACATAAAAAGTCAAGGTATTTTATAGCTATGTAAAAGGTTGCATATTAATGGCACGTTCAGATAAACCATGAGGCTTTAATCTCATAAATATATATTTGTAAAAGGTTTTCCCTGAAAATTTATTAGCAGTATTATTTTCTTTTTTATTATGAAAATTTATTAAACTTGACTTTTATTTAAATTGTTGATTAAATACCTGTGTTTATATTAGATAATATAAAAAATAAAGCTTTATGAAATGGAGATATAAAAAAATATATGGCTCTTATAGTGCAAAAGTATGGGGGTTCGTCAGTTGCAGATGCTGAAAAAGTGAAAAGAGTTGCCAAGCATATTGTTGGAAATAAAAGAAAAAATAATGAATTGGTGGTTGTTGTTTCTGCCCCAGGAGAGATGACCGATGATCTCCTTGATATGGCAAAAAAAATAACAGATAATCGCAGTGATAGAGAAATAGATATGCTGCTTTCCACCGGCGAACAGGTTTCAATTGCTCTTTTAGCTATGGCTATTCACGAACAGGGAGAACAGGCAATCTCTTTTACAGGACATCAAGTTGGGATTGTTACCGATACAACTCATACTAAAGCAAAAATAATAAGTATTAATGAAAAAAAAGTTTTCAATGCCCTTGAAAAAGGTAATATTGTAATAATAGCAGGATTTCAGGGAGTAGATGAGCACAATGATATTACTACTCTCGGAAGAGGTGGCTCTGATACTACGGCAGTAGCTCTTGCCGCAGTTCTAAAAGCAGATTTATGTGAAATATATACTGATGTTGATGGTGTATATACAGCTGATCCTCGAATTGTTCCCAATGCTCAAAAAATAGATACAATTTCTTATGATGAAATGCTTGAAATGGCAAGTTTAGGGGCGAAAGTTATGCAATCCAGGTCAATTGAATTTGCCAAAAAATATGATGTGGATGTTCAAGTGCGTTCAAGTTTTAATACGAATACCATAGGCACACTTATAACCAAGGAGGTTTTAAGCATGGAAAAAGTTGTTGTTAGAGGGGTTACCTGTGAAATGGATGAAGCCAAATTATCGTTAATCGGAGTTCCTGACAGGCCAGGAGTAGCTGCAAAAATATTTACAAGTCTGGCAAAAGTAAATGTCGGTGTTGATATGATAGTTCAAAGTACTGGAGAAGATGGGATTAATACTATTTCTTTTACAGTAAATAAAAGTGATCTTAAAAAAACTATGGAAATTCTTAATAAAGTAGCAATAGAGATTGAAGCAAAAAAAATTTTAGCTGATGAACATATAGCAAAAATTTCTATTGTAGGGGTAGGAATGCGCAGTCATTGCGGTATTGCGGCAAGTATGTTTGAAGCTTTAGCTCTGAATAAAATAAATATTGATATGATTAGCACCTCGGAAATAAAGCTCTCCTGTATTGTAGAAGATTTGCGTGCTCATGAAGCTGTGAGAATTTTACATGACAGATTTAATTTAGCAGATATTAAGTAGCTGTAATACTTAAAACTTTTTAAAGTAAAAATAATTTGAGGGCACAGAATTTTAAATAAATTATATTTTTTAAGGTTTCTCAGTGTTCTCTGTGGTTAAATTTTGACATTACTTATGATTTTCACAGGACACAAATATGGAAGTAGAATTCATAAAATCCGCATTTAATAAAAATCAATTTCCTGCTCATCTATTCCCTGAAGTTGCTTTTGTCGGAAGATCAAATGTGGGCAAATCTTCATTGTTGAATTGTATTTCAGGTAGAAAGAAGCTTGCTCATGTAAGCAATAATCCAGGCAAAACAAAAATGATAAATTTTTTTTTAATAGATAAAAAATTTTGTTTTGTTGATCTCCCGGGATATGGTTTTGCAAAAGTTTCTATGGTTATAAAATTACACTGGAAGGATTTAATCGAATCGTATATAATAGGAAGAGAAAATTTAAAACTTATAATTTTAATTTTAGACATAAGGCATATTCCTTCAAAAGATGATATGTTAATGAAACAATGGTTAGATGAATATAATATTAATTATATTATTGCTGCTACAAAAACAGATAAACTTTCAAAAAATCAAAAATTAAAAAGTATATCGATAATTAATGAGATTTTAAATAAAAACATATTGCCCTTTTCCAGTTTTACAGGCGAAGGGAAAAAAGAAATATGGCAGGAAATTCATAATAATTTGCAAGGAAGGATATAAAAGATGAAAATAATAAGATGCTTAAGTGTTTTTTTATTAGTAATTACGTTAAGTGGGTGCAAGGAGATAAGAAAAACTCAAGAAAATGATAAAAAAGAATTATCGGCAGAAGATATACATGAAGTATTAATTTTATTAAAAAAAGCAGATACTGATACCCGGAAAAATTATGTGGAAAAAATTAAAAATATGGGTGCATCAGCAATTAACCCTTTAATATCAGAATTATCTTCTGATGATGCCGAAATTCAGGAATCTGCTGCTGCCTTACTCGGCATAATAGGGGATTCAACAGCATTTGTACCATTGATCAACGGACTTCAAGGCGGTATAAAACGTAAATATATTGTCCCCTGGGCTTTAGCAAAACTTCATGATTCAAGAGCTATCCCTCATTTAATAAAAACATTAGGGAATAACGATCCTGAGGTCAGAATATATACTATCAAAGCTCTAATAAGTTTTGGTTATGAAGCAATTAATCCTCTTTTAGAAGCTATTAAATCACAGGACCCATTTGTACGCGCAGGTGCTGTTACAGCTCTTGGTGATATAGCCGGTTCTGAAGCCTTCAATCCGATTGTATCTCTTGTTAATGATAAAAACGAGGATGTTTTATTGGCCGTTTCCCATGTTATGGGGAAAATTGGTAGTGACCTTGCAATTGAACCGCTTGTTAAATTTTTAAAACATAAAAATAAAAATATAAGAATAAATGCTGTCCGTTCGCTTGGAATTATAGGTAATATCGGTTATAGGAATAAAAATATATTAGAGAATGTTCTAATTGATGATAATGAAATGGAAGTAAGAGAATTGACTGCACGTGTACTTGAAAATATTACAGGGACTAAATATAAATATAAAAATGATAAAGGAGAAATGGTATTTCCTAAGAATATAGATAAATGAAAAGAGACAGCGGCAGTTAGAACCTTATATAAAAATATGTAATGGAGGATCTTGTGAAGGAAAATAAAATTAATAAAAAAATACACAATGTCGTAGACGAATTTGAGCTATTTAAGCAAAATACAATAGAAATTTTACCTGAAAATGAGCTTAAAATAAAAATAGAAAAATCCCGTTTAACCAATACACCGCTAAGAATTAAATTTGGTGCTGATCCAACAACATGTAATATCCATCTGGGACATACGGTTATTCTTCGTAAACTAAGACAACTGCAAAATATGGGGCATACGATAGTATTTATTATAGGCGATTTTACAGCAATGATTGGAGACCCATCAGGGAGAAGTGAAACACGGAAAAGGCTTTCAAAAGAAGAAGTTCTTCATAATGCTGAAACTTACCAAAGACAGATATCAAGAATTCTTAATATTAAGAAAGTTGAATTACTGTATAATGGTGATTGGCTTCAGGAAATGCCTTTAAGTGAATTAATCGATCTTTCCTCGAGGTATACAGTAGCCCGAATTTTAGAAAGAGCTGATTTTAAAGATCGTTATGAAAAGCAAAAAGATATCAGTGTTGTGGAATTTCTTTATCCTTTATTCCAGGGTTACGATTCAGTAATAACAAGAAGCGATCTCGAAATTGGCGGAAATGATCAGAAATTTAATCTTTTAGTTGGAAGGGCTCTGCAAAAAAGTTATGGACAGGAAATGCAGGCTATACTGACTATGCCCCTTCTCGTTGGTACTGATGGTGTTCAAAAAATGAGTAAAAGTTATGGTAATTATATAGGAATAGACGAAGCACCGTCTGAAATATTCGGTAAAGTGACGTCAATTTCGGATGATTTAATGCTGGAATATTATCAACTACTTACAGATATAACGAAGGAGGAATTAAACTTAATTGCTTCAGGGATTAAAAATGAAGAGACTCATCCGTCGAAAAAATTTTTAAACATAAAGAAATACCGGAAATGGAACTTGAAGAAATAAATTGGAATGAAGAAGATATCAATCTGGCGAAACTTTTGAGAACAGTAGATCTGGTTGACAGCGCCACAGAAGCCAGGCGTTTAATCACACAGGGAGCTATATCTATAAATGAGGAACGCATTAATGATATAAACAGTTCTCTTGATTTCTCAAAAGAATATATTATTAAAGTCGGAAAAAGGAAATTTAAAAAAATTAAAATAAATAAAAAATAATCTTTAGAAAGTATGAAAAATCAACCACTGAGACCACAGATAAAAATTAAGAATCCTTCAGTGTTCTATAAAACAAAAGATATAAGCAATGATGTTATGTGATTTTTCTGTTATTTTTCTTGAACAATTCACGTTGATATGGTCTTATTATATTACCTAAAAAGTTTTAATTTAGATATCATATCTTCTGTCTTTCTTTAGAATTATTAATCTTCATAAAATTAATATTGTAATATATTAAAACATAAGGAATAAACTTATGGATCTCAATGCATTGCGTAATATAAGCTATGGGATGTATATTATTTCTTCTAATAAGGGAAGTCAATTTAATGCTCAAATTGCAAATACTGTATTTCAGATAACCAATGAACCGATAATAATAGCAATAAGTATAAATAAAAAAAATTTTACCCATGAGTATATAGAATCAAGCCAACGATTTTCCATATCAATTCTTGAAGAAAATACACCGCTTGATTTTATTGGTAAATTTGGTTTTAAATCAGGCAGAACAGAAAATAAATTTATAAATATTAAATCAAAAGTACTTTCCTCGGGATGTCCGGTAGTCCTTGATTTTTCTCTTGCATATCTTGAAGCAAAAGTAGTAAATAAATTTGACTGCTCAAGTCATACGATTTTTCTTGGAGAAATTACAGAATCTGAGATATCTAAAAGCGGAAAAGTCATGACATATGCCTATTATCATCAGATTAAGGGAGGAACAACACCAAAAACAGCTCCTACATTTATGAAAAATGAAACGAAAGGAAGTGTATCTATGCAGAAATATAAATGTAAAATTTGCGGTTATATTTATGACCCAAAAATTGGGGATCCTGATAACGGAATAAAGGCAGATACTCTCTTTGAAGATATTCCCAATACATGGGTATGTCCTGTATGCGGTGCAGATAAAAGTCAGTTTGAAAAGGAGGAATAGATATGAACATTAAAGGAACACAAACAGAAAAAAATTTATTAGCATCTTTTGCTGGAGAGTCTCAGGCAAGGAACAGATATACATATTTTGCCAGTGCGGCTAAAAAAGAAGGGTATGAACAAATATGTGCTATTTTTCTTGAAACTGCCGATAATGAAAAAGAACATGCTAAAAAATTTTTTAAATTTTTAGAGGGGGGAGAATTAGAAATTACTGCTACTTTCCCTGCGGGGGTGATTGGAAATACTGCGGCAAATCTTAAAGCCGCAGCTGACGGTGAGAATTTAGAATGGACAGTTCTTTATAAAGAAGCCGAGAAAATAGCGCGTAAAGAAGGTTTTGATAAAATTGCTGATGTTTTTAAAGAAATAAGTAAAGTCGAAAGCCATCATGAAGCTCGATACCGGAAATTGCTTAAAAATATTCAAGATGGTAAGGTTTTCAAAAAGGATACTATTGTTAAATGGAAATGCCGCAATTGCGGTTATATTAATGAGGGAATGGAAGCACCGGAAGAATGTCCTGCATGCGCACATCCTAAAGATTATTATGAGATTTTATGTGAAAATTATTAGTTTAAATAATAACTATAAAGGTGAATATATTGATGGGAAGGGCTATAATAGCTTATAAATAAATCATGAGGTGTATTATGGCAGCTAATTTTGCAGGTAGTGAAATTGTTGAGTTAGGAATTCAGATAGAAAAAAATGGCAGGGATTTTTATAATATTCTTGCAGGAAAAGCAAATAATAAAAAAATTACTCAAACATTTATTTATCTTGCAAAAGAGGAAGATGGACATATAAAAGTATTTAATGATTTATTAAATTCTGTATCAAAGTATGAGCCTGTTGAAGCCTATCCTGAAGAATATTTTGCTTATATGCATATTCTGGCGGATGAATATGTATTCATACAAAATAATAAAGGAACTGAATTAGCTCAAAAAATAAATACCATTACAGATGCTATTAAAATGGCAATTGAGTTTGAAAAAGATTCTATCCTTTTTTTTGAAGGTATGAAAAAACTTGTAAATCAAAAAGATCAAAAAATAATTGAAGATTTAATAAGTCAGGAGCAAAATCATCTCAGGCAACTTTCCGCAATCAAAAACATAACATGATTTTTTTATTGAAGGGAGGCGATTAAAATGAGAATTATAATAAGATATATGCTGCGTCCTATCGCACATTGCAAAACCGGCTGCCTTATTTTGTCCTGGGTATGACTTTAAACTACCCGCTATCTAATTTTATAGTAATAGCAAATGAGTAGATGAGTCAAAAATATCTCATCTACTCATTTATTTTTAGAAATGGAGACTTTTTCAATTATCTAATGATAGAATTGAAACATAATAAATTTTTAATTCCCGCCGTTTTTTTCGTTTATTTATCCATAATTTCATATATATATGCTTATAATATTCCCGTTATGCAAGAAGAAGATATTTACGAGCTTTTTAATAACGGTGAAATAACTGAGGAAGAAAAAAATAATATGCTGTATCTTTTGGCAAGTCCAATTGATATTAACCACGATCCATTGATTAGAATTGCGTCTTTACCCGGAGCAGATATTGAGCTTGCCGAAAAAATTATCAGATTAAGAGAAAAAATAAATGGATTTAAATCCTTATCCGATTTAATAGCACTCCCTGAAATATCTGAAAATAGAATTAGTATGTGGCAGTCTTTTATATTAATTTTTCCGCTTCAAAAAAATTATTTCTACCAGAAAATAAAATATCAGGATGATTTAAACAAAACATACGAACCTTACATTTCAGATGAATTATTTTTTCGAAGCGGTAAATATTATATTGGCATTTTAGGTATATATAACCCGGGGAAAAAAATAGAAGATAAAAATGGAATACATAAATATTTTATTTTCCATGAAGGAAACAGTTTATTGAAAAAACTTATTATTGGTAATTATAAAGCCGGGTTTGGTTCAGGAGTAACATTAAGTAACTCATGGCAAAATTATAATGAATTTATCTATGATAATGGAATAGAAAATAAATTTTATGGAATAGGTATAAAAATAAAACCTGATAAAAAAATATCTGCTACTTATATCTATTCGATGCCTATCCCTAATACTGAACAAAAATATGAAAACATACTAAATGGAATTAATTTAAATTATGAAATAAAAGATTCAAAATGGGATGCCGGAATAACCTGGTACCAGAGTAAACTTATAAACAGTTTTGATTCAACCTCATATAAGACCGGTAAGAAATATATTTCAGCATATGGAGCGTATAGTGATTTTATTCTTAATCCTTATTTGTTTTCTTTTGAAATATCGCAGATTAAAACAGGCTCAAATGGTGAATTATTTAAAATTGATGCTCATTTCCCTAAGACTAAGACTCTATTTATTTACCGCTCTTATGACAAGGATTTTATAAATCCTTATAGTGCTAGTTTTTCAGCATCAGATGATGAACCGGATAATTCTGACGAAATGGGAATATACTTGAAATTAACACATAGATTATCGGATGAATTTGAATTTGGCGGATACTATGATTTATGGAAGCATCCTTCTACAGCTATGTCTGGTACCAGAAAAAATGTGCAATTTAAATCTTTTTATGGAAAATATTTATGCAGTGAATTTTATCGAACGTGGAAAACTGATGATATAAAGAATCCTGTTGAAACAAATAATGGTATGCAGTTTCAACTTTATTTTAATTCTGAATGGAAATTCTTAATTAATTTTTGGGAAAATACGAATGATTATTTACTAAACCGGAAATATAGCTTAAAATTATTTTACAGACTTAGCAAAATTTCATTATATGAATACCAGATAAAAAAAGAAGAAAATGACATCCATCATACTGATAAATATATTTTAGAACAATATTTGCAATATAAAATAATTTTATCGAAAAATGGGCAGATTGTGCTGCGTTTAACTGATAAGGATTACAGTAACGAATATAGGAAAGAAAAAGATTATAAATTAAATCTGGAATTAAGATTATTATGGTGAATTTTATTTCATGGATTTGTTATTTATATCAGGATTTAAATCTACTAATTCATTTTTTGCTAATATCTTGTTTTTAATTTTTATTTTCAAT
>JACQWU010000130.1 GCA_016209155.1 Candidatus Desantisiibacteriota bacterium
AACATTATCAAAGAACGGGATAGGTTTTCAAATCCACCGCTGAGACGCAAGGCATTGCGTCTCTACAAACATGTTAATAATTGTTGCATCATGCCCTACCTCTGAAATATATTTAATATACAACATTTATTTTAAAATCGATTTATTCATCACAACCATATTTTCCCCGCATTGGCTTACCGTGTATCCGTTTTTTTACCCCACATTTGCACAAAATAATTCATTTCACATCATCTGTTACACCGTCTTTTCCCTGAACATTATCAAAGAACGGGATAGGTTTTCATATCTACCGCTGAGACGCAAGGCATTGCGTCTCTACCCATCAACCTGATTCTCCCTGTTAATAATTGTTGCATCTTGCCCTGCCCCTGAAATATATTTAATATACAACATTTATTTTAAAATCGATTGGTTCATCCAAACCATATTTTTTCAGCATTGGTTTCCCGTGTATCCGTTTTTTTCTGTAGAGACGCAATGCCTAGCGTCTCCCGCGGTAACAACAATATCCGCGTTATATCTAAATTTTACCCGTTTTTTTACCCCACATTTGCACAAAATAATTCATTTTACACCGTCTATTACACCATCCATGAACATTATCAAAGAACGGGATAGGTTTTCATATCCACCGCTGAGACGCAAGGCATTGCGTCTCTACTGTGGTCGTTCCGTCAACAATTTCTTCACAGAGCTTTTCAATCGTTTTTTGGATTCTTTGATATTATCAGGTGTTGGTAGATTCTCCGGCATAGTACCGCCTAATTCTTTAATTGTCTGACGGACTTTTTTGCCAACATCATGATGTGCCTGGTTGGCTTTTGGCTGTCCTGATATATTTTCTCTTTTTAGTTTTGCTTCAGCTTGTGTAGCGCGAAATAAATTAGCTGCAAGCTCTTCACTGTTCATATGATCAAGAATAGTTTCCTTTTTTTGTAGTTTCTTTTTAGCGTGAATATCTTTTTGTCTCATGCCGCCATACAAGCCCATATACCCGTAGTCCTGAAAATTTGCATAATTAATTACGCCTGCTTCTTTGGCTGCTTGAGCTAACTGTTTATTATGCGTTTTCATCTCATCGCGCAGATATAATCGCTTATTATCTTCAATTAATTGTTCATGCATTTCCTGTTTTCTGGTTTGAATTGCAAAATAGGTTTGAGCCATGGCAATTTTTTCTTTTCTGGGATCACCATTTTGAGCTATAAGGTAACAGGCGTAGCGGGAAAGATTGTAATCGTCAATGGAACGTTCAGTTCCTGAACCAATTTTGACCATTTTCGTGGCGCCAGCGAAATGGTCATCCACCTTCTGACTACTGTTTTTACAAGATTCTTTCGCTCGTGTAACGGCTACTTCAAAATTTTCCCATCTCACATATCCCAGAGGTGTCATCAAATCGCGCGCACACCAATATTCTTTGCCATACTCATTATTTTTTTTGATCTGTTCAAAAATATTATTGGACATAGCGTCTCCTTATATTTTGTATTCCATTTTTAATAAATGATTATTAACTTTTTTATCGAAATATAAATTAATTTATTTAACCACAGAGTAAAACATATTTAAATTTTTTTATTTCTCTGTGGCTCTGTGCCTCTGTGGTTAGACATCTTTTTTAATTACGACTGCTAACTGTTAATTAAGCGTTTTCATCGCGTCCTGCGTTGAGACGCAAGGCATTGCGTCTCTACAATATATTCATTAATTTTTTTGATTTGTTCAAAAATGTTATTGGACATAGGGTCGCCTTATATTTTGTATCCCATTTTTAATAAATGTGCATCTACTTTTTTGGTAAGGGCTTCGGTTTCGGTGATAAGCGCTGGTAATGTAATCGCATAACGCTCGGCGAGTTCTTTGATACGCTGTGTCAAGCGTTGGCTAATGCGATCCATTTCGGCCTTGGCCGCCAGATCGAGAGCCGCCATCCATTTGTCATCCACCACCAAAACTTTTATCTCTGATTCTGTAAGCGTCTTGTATTTGGCAATCACTTTGGTATCAAGCGACTTCCCGGCTTCTTTGATTTTTTTCTTTGATTCGGATTCTTGTTCTCCAAGTGAGAGATATTTCTCCATAATTTTCTTTTCCTCGGCATCTTCAGGTTTGTTTTTTATTTCTTTAATTCGGGATGTAACACTCGCTTTGTTTATTTTTTCAAAATCTGCAAAATATCCTTCTTCTCTACTGTGTTCCTCTATGAGTTCCTCAATTTCTCTGCCGGTGTTATCAAGTTTGGTTTGAAGGTCTTCTATTGCCTGTTTCTCACCGGAAAAATAACGATTTATTACCAGATACTTGGGTACGAGGTCGCATTCCATTTCACCCCTTTTGCCTTCTACTGCCGCAAGCTCCGCTTTCCAGCCGTCAACTGCAATCAGATACATATCATCCTGCATCGTCTCTGCCCAATATTCCATGAGATGCTCGTAAATATCATACTTGTCAATTAAATTTGTTTTGCTGAATGACGTTAAAATATCTTTAGATACTTCATGGATAATTTTTTTCGGTTTTGCGCCAATGATTAATTTTTTAAAGAGAGCGGTGTTTTTTTCTTTCCAAGTGTTAAAAGTTACATCCATTGTTTTGGCATATCCGGTAAATTCCGGATGTGAAAAAATGGTGTGCTTAATTTCTTCCTGCGTAATCTTGAGCGTGCTATATCCTTTTCTCTTACTCTCACCAAAAAGCGAGGTTTTGAGTGTTGGATATACGCTCCAATAGTTTTGTAAATTTTCAATATCCTGAGATGGAATGCCGCCTTTAAGATGCGCTTCAATGTCCTCTATATCCTCGGCTTCCTGACTATCTATATAGCAATCTCTACCACACTTACCATACGGGAATATTTTGGGATTTCTATTTGTTTATTGAATACATCAACAATCTTGTGAATGTCCTGAGCGCGCAGACGGTTTTTATTGCCATCTTTTACAAAGCCTTTGCCTGCGTCAATCATAAAAATACCTTTGCGGTTTTCAGCGTTTTCCTTGTCGAGCACAATGATACATGCCGGAATACCCGTGCCATAAAAAAGGTTTGCCGGCAGTCCGATAATGCCTTTGATATATCCGCGGCGAATAATGCTGGTACGGATTACTGCCTCGGCATTTCCGCGGAATAATACGCCATGAGGAAGAATACACGCGCCTTTTCCGGTGGTTTTCATTGAGCGGATAATATGAAGAAGAAAAGCATAATCGCCATTTTTAGCAGGCGGTGTGCCAAAACCTTCAAACCTGCCAAATTCATCAGGGTTTTTTACTGCATTGCTCCATGATTTAAATGAAAACGGAGGATTAGCTACGACAAAATCAAAAGTCTTGAGTTGATTACCGTCTTTGAAAAGCGGGGTTGAAAGAGTATTTTCGCGCATTATCACCGCTGTTGCGTTATCATGCAAAATCATATTCATACGAGCCGAAGCGGCAGTGGCATTATCCATTTCCTGACCGTAGAGTTTTATGTTTTTATCTGTCTCATCGGCCACTTTCAAAAGTAAAGAACCGGAACCGCATGTTGGATCATAACCGGTTGGAGTTTTAATTGTTGTATTTGCAATACCAATAACTTTGGCAATAATCCGGCTCACCTCTGAAGGAGTGTAAAATTGTCCTTTGCTCTTACCGCTTTCAGAAGCAAAGTTTCGCATTAAATATTCATAGGCATCACCAAGAATATCATCACCTTCAGCGCGGTTTTTACTGAAATCAAGAGCAGGATTTTCAAAAATAGCGATTAAATTAGTGAGTTTCTTTACCATATCAGCGCCGCTTCCAAGCTTTTCCGCGTTATTAAAGTCCGGCATCTCCGAAAGTTTGTTTGCTTCGGCAATGGGAGCAATTATTTTTTTGTTGATATCGTCGCCTATAGTCGCTTTGCCCTTAAGTGCTGCCATATCCTTAAAACTTGAACCTACAGGAACAGTAATCGGAGCATACGGTACACCGGCATATTTGTCAGAGATGTATTTAATAAACAACAAAACCAGAACATAGTCTTTATACTGAGATGCGTCCATCCCGCCTCGAAGTTCATCACAGCTTTTCCAAATTGAGCTATAGAGTTGCGATTTTTTGATTGCCATAGTTTCCTTTTGTTTAATGAATAAAAAATCAATAATTTTTCAATATATTTTTTGGATTATTTTACTCCTTTTTCTTGTAGGATTCCATTCAATTTTAAATTACATAAATTACGAATAAAAAGGGCAGGCACGGGGATCTGCCCCTACAATACAAAATAATAATTAATCAATTCTTTATGAAATTAAGACACAGCTATCCTCTATGTTTATCATCTGCCTCAATTGCAAATTGTACCTTCCCGCCGCCTGGGGTAAATTTAACGGCGTTATCAATAGTATAAAAGACTCCTTCTTTATTATCCGGTTTTACATTTCGATTCTCTCTTTTATTTTTTCTACATAATAAGTTATCCATGCGGAAGGTTCTTTTTTCTCTGAAAAGTCCCATCCTTTCCAGCTCATATAAATTGACTCTGCTTTATATTTTCCATCAGGATATGATTTACTATATATTTCATTCAGCATAGAAATAAATCTTTTATCTTTACATGTTTTTTTATTTCCGGATAGGATATAAACTACATTAAGAATATCATACCAAAATAGCGGAGCTTTTAATTTTCTAAAATCAGTTCCCATATAAAACATGTATGGATGTTCTTCCCTGCTCATAACCCATAGTCTTAATAAACACTCCGAGCATATTTCTATTTCCTTTTTAAACTCGTCTCCATATAAGTTTAATAATCTCAACATAATTAATGTTGCATATGGGCATGGATCATCTTTTCTTCCTGGACCTCTAAAAGGATTTAACTCTTTGGATACTTTACAGCGGTAACCATTATTATCTATAAGAGCTGCTAAATATCTCAGGGACTTTATAACAGCATTATCATTTTTTAATCCCATTATTGCCATTGAATAAGTGATACTCGGGGCATCACAAATAGCCCATGCAAGTGTATCTGTCCCGGTTCCACCGTAATTTTCTGAGATATTCATTGGTAAAACAAATGGACCTTCTTCTGAAACATTACCCTTAATTTTTGAAATAATTTCAGGAATATCTTTATAGGTGAGACCAATATCTGCCAGAAATTCAAGTTTATGGAATGACTGTTTTGCGCTTTTATGGCTGTTTAAAACAGTCCCGGGCCAATTCATTAATTCATTTATTATAGATTTAATTCTTTCGTCTCGAATTATTTTTTTCTTGTCTTTATCGAGTATTGCATTCAGTAAAGAATCTTTAGAAATGATCCATTGATGAATAGTCTTGTTCATAATTCACCTCTTTAGCAGTTCCCGAATCGCTTTCCCCAATCTTTCTATCCCTATATTTATAGTAGGCACATCCACACATGAAAAATTCAAGCGTAATGTATTTGTATTTTTTTTGTTAATGTAAAATGGATCGCCGGGGACAAATATTACTTTATCTTTCACAGCAAGATCAAATAATTTTAAAGATGATAAACTCCCTGGTAATTGTGCCCAGAGAAACATTCCGCCTTCAGGTGTCGTATATTTAACATTATCCGGAAAATACTGCCAGATACTTTTGATCATAGCCTCGCATTGTTTTCCATAAACCTGTTTTATTTTCATTATATGTTCATCACTATCATTATCCATAAGATATTGATAAATGATGCTCTGCGTAAAATGGCTTGTGTGGAGATCCGCTGCCTGTTTTGCGACTATAAGTT
>JACQWU010000131.1 GCA_016209155.1 Candidatus Desantisiibacteriota bacterium
ACTATATACTCATCAGCACCTGTATTTAATCCCTTAAATCTATTTTCAGTTTCTGTGACAATAATTATCGGTATATGTGCTGTTAAATAATTATTTTTTAAATTTTCGCAAATTTCAAAACCATTCATACCGGGAAGCAGTTGATTCAAAATAATAAGATTAGGTTCTTCTTCAATAATATGTTCTATTGCTTCTATTGCATTTTTAGTAGGGACAGGATAATATCCCAGCATCTCAAGTACATGGTATATGAAATTGCGCGAGGTATCATCATCTTCAATTATTAAAATTTTTTCTTTCATATAGAATATCAGTTTAATATAAAATTGATAAAAAATCAAATAAAACAAAGTTAACTCAGTGTCCTGTGGTTATTTTTTTTGCAGGGGTATTTTTTATATAAATTTATTTTTGGCAATTCAAATGCAAAATTTCAATTTATGTGTACTTATTTAGTAGTCAGTAAAACTTAAGTTATAATTATTTTTATCGGAGTTTTCATGAAAATTAATATATATAATATAAAAAAATCTATTTTTATTTTAGTTTTAACTTATATTATTCTATTAATACTTTTACTTTTTTTTAGCTCATCACTGGAAGTCATTAATTATAAATTCTTTGATTTAAAAATGAAAATTTGCGGAAATCTTCGAAGTGATAAAAATAAAATTAGAGAAAAGATAGTAACAATCTCAGTCGAAGATAACAAAACAATACCGGAGATAGGTTTTCCTTCTATTTTATATCATGCAAAAATGATTGAAAAATTGACCAAAATTGGGGTCCACTCTATTTTGTACGATTTCGTTTTTAACGGGAATATATCTGAAGAATTCATAGACAAGAGTAAAAATGCAAATATTTTTTGGCCAATAATTTTTAATTTAACCAGAGAAAAGAAAAATGCTTTTAAATTAAACAAATATAGTACTACACAGCAAAAGCTAATTATTAACTATTCAATATATAATTCCAGCACAATTGCTAAAACAGATAATTTTTATTATTCCACTCAAGGAATGTTTCCCAATAATGAAATAATATATAACTCAAAAGGTACAGGACACAGCTCTACACAAAACGATGAAAACGATACAAGTAATACTTTTAGAAAAATGGCTTTATTGTTAAATATTGATGAACATCTATTTCCATCCATTGATTTAGTTGTAATTTGTAATTATCTGCAAGTCCCTGTAGATAAAATAGTTATTAAGCCCGGACAGGAAATTATTATACCTAATGCTAAATTCCCAGATTCAAATATAGAAGATGTAATAATCCCGATAAATGAACGTTACGAAATGTGGATAAACTATATTAAACCATGGAATATTAATAAACATGGCTTTTTAGAACCATTTTGGTTCGTTTCTATTCTTAATCTCGAAAATGATCCCGAACAAGAAAAAGAGATACAGGATAGATTGAAAAATAAAATATGCCTCGTTGGAAATGCTTCAACGATTAATAGGGATATCCATATAATTCCGATAGATGATAATTATCCCGGAATTGGAATTCATTCTCATGTTATTTATACAATTCTGAGCAAAAATTTTATTAAATTTTTGCCGGTGTATTATACCTTAATTATAATATTTATTAATTTATTGGCTTTAAGTTTGATAATAGATAAACTAAACAGTATTTTAGTCTTTTCATTATCATTAGTTTTTAACTTTTTTTATTTTTTTGTTTCCTATATTTTGTTTATTATTTCAGGTATCGCTTTTTATGATTTTATCCCATTTTTAGGATTTTTATTATATGGTTTACTCTATCTAATTGTTAGTTATTTATATAAAACCAAAGAAGTTACTGAACTAAAACAACAATTAGAGCTTTTAAATAATGAACTTGATAAAAAAAAATGCTCAATTGGAAAATACGCGGAAGAATTACTTGAATTTAGATCAAAAAAAGTAAACAATATACTCATAAGCGAAACAGTAAATGAAACAATTAATAAATTAAAACTAAAAATTAATGAGGAAGAAGAAAGAATAAAAATAATTGAAAAAGAAAAAGAGGAATTATTAAAAAGGATATCTTGATTAGAATTATAATTACATGAATTTCTCAAATCTTTCTTTGCTTGCTTTACATATCGGGCATATCCCCGGAGGATTATCTCTTGCACATAAATACCCGCAGACTTTGCATCTCCATACAGGAAAGGATAAGGTATTGGATGCATATTCTTTTACATCGGTTTTTTTTATACGGTCTTTTTCCTTCGGCCTTCTTTCAGGAATAGAATGAATTAATTCTGTATTTTTTACAGCTTCGGATGATACATACAATGCGCAATAGCATGTCCCGAATTCCGAGATATCCTTATCTCTGTAATCGCATGGGCATATAATATCAATATCTTTTTCTTTATCAGCTGCAGCAAGTCTGCATGGGCATACCCGATAGCCATATCTTTTTTCATTTATAAGAAGACCCTTTACAAGACTTTTTGCAAACTCTACATCCGGATTTAAATTATATCCATACGATTCCGCATCTTTTTTTAATTTTTCATAACTTTTATCAATATCATCATGACTTATCAAAATATTTTTGTTTTCCATTATTCTAATTCCTGTTTGATAGCTGCTTCGTCAAATCCTACAATGCATTCCTTATTATTAATAACAACAGTCGGGAATGAGCATTTAGGATTCCATTTCTCGAGTTCTTCTTTGAATTTCGCTTCAACTTCATTATCCAGCTCATCCATATAAATATAAGAATATTCCACTTTCATTTTGTCTAACAGTTCCCTGGTCTTTTTACACCATATACATGTGCTTAAAGCATACAAAACAACCTTCCCCCTGTTGATGCCCGGAACTTTCTGCATTTCTCTCATATTATTTCTCCTATTATAAGGAAGCAATGAGTGATGGGCAATGAGCAACGAGTTAAAAAATACTTCTAACTCATTCCTCACCGCTCATCACTTCAACCTTCAGCTTTTTCGTCCATCGTCCCAATGAGCGAAGCGAATGGTCGTCCGCCGTCCATCGTCCCGGCTCGTCCGTCCCTCGTCCTTCATCTCTCATTGCTTATTATTATATCACAAAAAATGGGATCATGTTTAAAAAAAGTATATAATGTAATAAAAAATTGATTTTTTCAAATTAAAGATATAATATACATTTAATGTTTGAAAGGAGAAAAATATGGATGATAAGACTTTTAATCCTTCTAATTATAAAGTAATGATAATTGATGAGGATGAAAAATTTTCTAATGTAAGCAAAACAGCTTTAGAAAAAGAAGGTTATAATGCAGTTATTTGTACAAAAAAAGAAGAAGCGATTGAAACTGTAAATAAACTAAAAATACATATAGTCTTAATGAACCATTCCTTCCCGGAAAAAGAAGAACTTATACCAATTATACGTAAACGGGATAAAAATATTCAGATAATTTTATTAACACAGAATAAAAAAGAAATACCTGTATGGGATATTATGCAGCAGCTTAATATACAGGGTTATTTTTATAAATTTGAAGGGCTGGATAAAATTCTGATATGGGTAAACATGTCAGCAAAAATTTATCATCATTTAACACTGCTTGAAAAAAGCAAAGAAGGCCTGCGCTATATATTAAAAATAACCCCTCTTATTTATAAAATGCAGCCCCTTCAGGATTTGCTTAAAGGAACACTTCTCCAGCTTATAAGTTTAATGGAAGGGGAAAACGGATTTATAAGTACAATAGATCTCAGAGCTACAATAGCGCAAACCAAATTAAATTTTTTTGAATATCAGCTTGGGGTTGGATCTTTTGCAAATAAAAACTGTTTAAACATTTTAAACGATTTACAAAAAAAACTGATTAATATTGTGGTACCTATTATTCTGCGTGATAAAATTCTGGGAATAATATACATCGAAAGTTCCAAAAATTTTCATGAAGATATTGAACTTTTGCTTATTTTTTCAAATCAAATTGCAATTGCAATTGAAAATACGATTCTTTACGAAATGGCGACTATCGATAGTCTTACTAAATTGTATGTTAAAGGATTTTTCAATCAGCAATTAAGAGAAGAATTAAAATCTTCATACAGATATAATTATCCATTACTGGTTTTATTTATAGATATTGATGAATTCAAAAATGTAAATGATTCATTCGGACATCAATTTGGAGACTACGTTCTGACAGAAGTAGCTCAAATAATTAAAAATTCAACACGCGAAACAGACGTTGCATGCCGTTATGGAGGAGATGAATTTTCAATAATATTGCCTCATACAAATCAGCAGGGAGGGAATATTCTTGCTGGACGTATTAAAAACCGTGTTCATAAAAAAGAGTTCATATCTCCCACAGGTGAAAATATTCATACTTCCATAAGTATAGGGATATCTTCCCTTAATTTCATTAAACCTCATGATCCCAGGACTATACTTCCGGGTGATTTTTTTGATAATATATCGCATGATTTTATCGAAGCCGCAGACAAAGCTCTCTATCTTGCCAAAAACAGCGGCCGCAATAAAGTCTGTGAAGGCGAACCGATATTTATTTAGCAATGAACTTCATCAATTCCCTTATCTTTTCATCTCCGGGATTGATTTTTAAAGCCTGTTCAAGAGTTTTTTGCGTTTTTGCCGGTTCTCCGTTTTTAAAATATGTAAGAGCTAGATTATAAAAATAATTAGAATTTTCGGGAGCTTTTTCTACTGCTATTTCTAAATACTTTAAGGCTTCGCTAAATTTTTCCATTTGCGCATTTGCCACACCCAGATAATTATAAGTTTGAGCGCGTTCAGGGTACAATAAAATTATTTTTTCAAATTCAAATATAGCATCATTAAATCTATTTTTAGAAAATAATTTCATCGCAAATTCAAAATAGGATTCGTAAATATCCGCCCCTTCTAAAAGAGCCTTTTTATATTCTTTATAGGCTTCTTCTTTTTTACCATTAGCATAAAAATTTTCCCCGTGCTGCAGCTGATATTTAACTAAAAGGTCGGATAAAAGATAATCTTTATAATATTCTTTTTGTTCCATATTCCGGTTTTTATAATAATCCCAGAATTCTGATTTTGCTTTCACTATTTTTTGAGGTGAAGCATATGTATAAACAAGACCGTAAGGGATAATTCCTGTATTACCGATTAATATTGCATCCTGCTTCTCCGAAAAAAAGAAATTATCCATACCCGGGCTTACATCTTGATCATTAAAAATATATTTTTTAGTCCCCGGGTCTATTTTTAAATCTTTTCTCCTGTTTTCAACCAATTTGAGATAAAAAAGAGAAAATAGCTGGTTATCACCTTTTGTAATTAAATAGGTATTGGGAGGTAAAGTAAACAAAAGGTCCTCGCCATAGTGATATGCCGCCATATTTCCGCGGCTGTTATTGTAAAAATAATTTTTGTTTAAAATAAAAAAACCCGTTATTAAAACTATACATGCCAGAAATTCATTTAAATAAGGTTTATTTATTTTATCTGAAATAAAAATAAGTCCTTCCAATATCCAATACAGAAAAATAATATAAGAAGGGATAAAATATACTTCAGCAAGATAAAAATTTAAAGGATTGGGTTCATAGTTTATAAGGATCATGAAACCGAGTGTGGTAGAGATAAAAAGGGTAATACTTGCTATGACTAACTTCTGTTTTGTCTTCCATGCGCCAAACCATCCGATTGGCACACAGAGCCATAATATTATATGATACTGTTCTTTTAAAACTTTTAAATAATTAATAAACTGTATTGAAATTTTTTTAAATGAATAAATATGTGAAAAAGGTTCGTATTCGGCGCGGATAAAATGCCGCAGGAGTTTGATTATAGTATCGGGATTCCCCCAATTTATTGCGGGTGATTTGCCGGCTCTTATAGGCAAAAAAAGATATA
>JACQWU010000132.1 GCA_016209155.1 Candidatus Desantisiibacteriota bacterium
TACGGAAAAATCAAAGCATACAAATCCGCACTGGAAAGGTTTTTATTGCATGTCCTGCCATGAAAAACCGCCGCTTGAAGGGCAAAAAGCAGTAATAAGGTTCGGCGGTAATATTAATTACACATGCATGTGGTGCCATGGAATAAATCCGACATCATGGGCAGATGTACATCCTGTGAATATTGAAGTAATTACATCTGAAATAATGAAAGTGCCCAAAGAATTTCCACTGGAAAATAATAAGCTGACCTGTATTACCTGTCATGATGTGCGCCTGCAAACAAAAATGGATAAGGAAATTTATAGAGGAAACAGACAGTTTTTGCGCGTAATTCCATATTATCCAAGTGATGAAAATAGAAGCAAATCATGTTTTCAATGTCATATTCAACAGCAGTTTGACATGCTGAATGCTCACGATCAGATTGATGATCAAGGTGAAATGGTAGAAGATAGCTGTAAATACTGCCACATTGCAACACCTGACCGCGATACGGAAGGTCTTCAAAATATAGACCCGAGCGTGGCAAATCTTTCAGCGCTTTGTTTCCGGTGTCATTCTGACGGTCCTCATCCGGGGAAAGTAAATCATTTAATGAAAATTCCAAGTGAAAAACTCAGCAGAAAAGTAATATATGAAAAAAAATATGATGTTGTTTATCCTCTGGATGGCAAAGGAGATATTTTCTGCGCTACCTGCCATAATCCGCATGAAATCGGAATAGTTAAGAGCTTGCGGGCAAATAAAGGTGCAGATGCTGATAGAAGGGCGCGATTACCGATTGATAAAGGATTTCTTTGTTTTACCTGTCATGACAAAGATAAAGATGCCTCTCTCCAGCAATTTATGTCAAAATAATTAGAACCTTCGTATATATTGAACTGAAATTTAAAGGGAGTAACTATTAATGAGAATTTATGATTTGATTATTATCGGCGGAGGACCTGCAGGATTGACAGCAGGTATTTACAGTATGCGCGCCAGGCTCGATACCCTGCTTATAGAAAAAATGGTTATAGGCGGGCAGATAATAACAACCGAAAAAATAGAAAATTATCCGGGATTTCCTGATGGGGTAAGCGGTGTCAGCCTTATACAAAAAATGGAAGAGCAGGCAAAAATATTCGGGCTCAATATAGAAAGTGAAGAAATAAAACAACTTTCAAAAGAAAATAATATCTTCAAGCTTACAGGAAACCAAAATACATTTTTTTCTAAAACAATAATCATCGCATCGGGGAATTACCCCGTGAAGCTCGGCATCCAGGGTGAAGAAAAATTCAGAGGAAGAGGAATTTCTTATTGCGCAACGTGCGATGCGCTTTTTTATAAAAATAAAAAAGTAATAGTTGTTGGCGGCGGAGATGCCGCATGCGAAGAAGGGTTATATTTAACAAAATTTGCGGATAAGGTATATATTGTACACAGAAGGGATAAATTAAGAGCTGCAAAAGTACTTCAGGAACGCGTTTTTGCAAATTCAAAAATTGAACTTTTATTTGACTGTGTACTTGAACGTATTGAAGGAACCGATTTTGTTGAAAAAGCTGTAATTAAAAATATAAAAACAAAAGAAGAAAAAGCCGGGAATTTTTGCCGCAGGAGATGTTCGAAAGAAAAGCCTGCGTCAGGTATCGACCGCAGTAGGAGACGGAGCAACCGCAGCCTTTATGGCAGAAAAATATATTGAAGCATTGATTAAATAATTAAAATAAAATCAGTACTGTCAAAAATCTTTAAGGTTTTTCTGCGTTCTCTGTAGTTAATTTTTGACATTACCATAAAATTAGGAGGGATAAATAATGTCTGGAGAAAATTTAATAAATTTTACAGATGCAAATTTTGAAGAGGAAGCCCTAAAAGCGGACATACTTGTTATTGTGGATTTTTGGGCGCCCTGGTGCGGTCCATGCCGTATGGTTGGTCCTTTGGTTGAGGAGCTTGCAAGAGAGTATAAAGGAAAAATAAAAGTCGGAAAATTCAATGTAGATGAGAATAGCCAGATCCCTGCACGCTACCGCATAAGAAGCATCCCTACTATAATGTTTTTTAAAAACGGACAGATGGTAAAGGAAATAGTAGGTGCAGTACCTAAACATCATATTGCAAATGCTATAAAGGAAAACATGTAAAATCAGATGAATTTTATCTGAAAGTAACCCTGCAGCATTGCGTTGTTACAGGGTTACTCATTCGGAGGTAAAAAATGGGTAACATTGGTATTTTCGAATTAATAGTAATATTAGTAATCATTCTTATTTTTTTCGGTCCCGGTAAACTTCCGGAGATAGGAGAAGCACTTGGTAAGGCAATCGGTAATTTTAAACGTGCAATGTCAAAAGCGGAAGAAAACGTAAAAGAAACCTCACAGAACGAAAAAATAAAAGTTATTTCAGAAAATAAAGAAGAAAAAAAGCCTGAAAATACTCTTAAAGAATAAAAAAAGGAGTGCCCGCCGTTATGATACTGGATAATTTAAGCAGAATTGTGAAATTTTTTTTTAATAAATTTATCAATATGTTTTTAATAATTTTATTTCTCGCTGTAATTTATGCTCAAAGTAACGCAGAAAATAAAATTGACATATATAAAGTTAAAGGTATAGATTATGAAAAAACAGAAATAGGTATATACGGTGGAACTATTGTATGGAGTTCTTTCACTGATCCAAAAACCTTTAATCCTGCAATTTCACAGGAAGGATCAAGCAATGAAGTTCTTTCCCCTATGTTTGAAGGGCTGGTAACAGTAGATGGAGTAACAGGAGCGGTAAAACCTCAGCTTGCAGAATCATGGGAGCACTCAAAAGATGGATTTACATGGATATTCCATTTACGCAAAAATGCGAAATGGGCAGATGGGAAAGCATTTACAGCGGATGATGTTATTTTCACATTTAATGATATATATTACAATATAAGTATTCCAACAAGTACAAGAGATATTCTTACCGTAGAAGCGGACGGCGAGGCTAAAATTTTTAAGGTTGTAAAAATTGATGAATATACTGTAAAAATCTCCACCCCTATTCCTTATGCTCCTTTTCTTTATGTAATCGGAGCGGAAATCCTGCCAAAGCATGTGCTGGAAAAACATGTAAAAGATGGAACATTTAATCAGACATGGGGAATAAATACACCTCCGAAGCAGATTGTAGGAACAGGTCCGTTCATAATGGAAAAGTATCTTCCGAGCCAGAGAGTTGAGTATATACGTAATCCTGATTACTGGAAAAAGGACGCAAAAGGCGGTAAACTGCCGTATCTGGAAAAAATAATTATATTGATAGTGCCGGATCAGAATACTGAACTTCTTAAATTTGAATCAAAAGAAATAGATTTTCTTGCTATTCAAAGGCAGTGGTATCCGAGACTTAAAAAAACTGAAAAACAGGGAAATTTTACCCTGTATAATGTCGGCCCCACATTTTCAACATTTTTCTTTACTTTCAATCAAAATCCGGAAAATAACAAGATATTCCTGGAGAGGAAGATAAATAAGTATGCGAAACAGGCAAAAATCATTAAAGAAGAGACAGAAAAAAAACAAATAGAAACGGAAATAAAAAAAATGAAAAAAGTGCTGGAAACAGCATCTGATAAGCCATTTGTTCCACCCTATAAACTTAAATGGTTTAAAAATAAGCTATTTCGTCAGGCAATTGCGCATTTAATAGATAAACAAACGATTATAAATAATGTTGAAAACGGATTAGCATATCCTCAGCACGCGGCATTATCAAATGCAAATACATTTTTTTGTAACAGGGAAGTTAAAAAATATGATTATGACCCCAAAAAATCTTTAAAAATATTGGAAAGCATTGGTTTTAAAAAGAATGGCGACACATTATACGATTCGGATAATAATAAAGTTGAAATCGTGCTAATGACATTTTCCGGCAATAAAAGTATTGAGCAAATAGCAGGACTATTCAGAGATGATCTTAAAAAAATCGGGATAAAAGTAACACTTTCCTTCATGGAATTTAATACCTTTGTAACAGCACTTAACACCTCTTTCGACTGGGAAGCAACAATAATAATCATGGGCGGCGGGACAATGGATCCGCACCTCGGAAAAAATGTTTGGGTTTCAGACGGACATCTTCATGTGTGGTATCCCCAGCAGGATAAACCGGAAACATCATGGGAAAAAGAGATTGATGATCTCTTTTCAAAAGGTGTCAGAGAACTCAATCCGGAAAAAAGAAAAAATATTTATGGACGCTGGCAGGAGATAGTAGCCGAGGAACTCCCTGTAATTTATACGGTTAATCCTGCGTCAATATACGCTTTCAGAAACAAATTTGGCAATTTAAAACCGACAAGCCTTGGCGCTACGCACAATCTGGAAGAGATTTTCATCAGAAAGCAGTAAAATAATCTATGCGAGAATTTATTATTAAGCGTCTACTTAGAATGATACCGATTCTTTTTGGTATTACATTCATATCGTTTTTTGTCATACAGCTTGCACCCGGAGATTATTTTACCAGTCTTTCAATGAATCCGCAGATTTCACCCGCAACACTTGAAAAAATGCGTATTCAGTTCGGCCTCAACAAGCCTTGGATAGTACAATATTTTAAATGGGTGTGGAATTTAATTCATTTAAACTTCGGGGAATCCTTTATTTACCATGTACCTGTTATTACACTTATAAAACAAAGACTTTTTAATACTTTTATACTTTCAACCACAGCTATTATTTTTTCATGGCTTATAGCGATTCCTCTTGGAATATATTGCGCAGTAAAACAATATTCATGGATTGATAAATTTTTCTCGGCATTTTCTATTATAGGAATATCCTCCCCGGGTTTTTATATGGCATTTCTCCTCTTGTTCTTTGCTGCAAAAACAGGAATCTTCCCAATTGGCGGAGTTATAAGTATAGATCATGAATCGCTGTCTACATGGAGAAAAATAATGGATTATGCAAGACATATGGCAATTCCATCTATAGTGCTTATATTCGGCAGTATAGCAGGACTCTTGAGGATAATGCGCGCAAACATGCTGGATATACTGCATGCTCCGTACATTACCACTGCAAGGGCAAAAGGACAGAGAGAATTTTTCGTAATTTTTAAACACGGTCTCCGGAATGCTGTAAACCCGCTCATTACAATTTTTGGATACACCATTCCGGAATTTTTAGGCGGGGCTGCACTAATTGAAATGGTAACTGCATGGCCCGGCCTTGGCAGACTGATGCTTGATGCTGTACGAAGCCATGATCAGTATCTGGTCATGGGAGATCTGGTAATAAGCGGAGTTCTCCTTTTAATGGGCAATTTAATTGCGGATATACTCCATATGCTTGTTGATCCGCGCAGAAGAGAGTCAATATGAGATTTAAAAAAGAAAAAACAATTGAATTAGCCGAGGAAAATTCAAACAGGAAAAATGTCTTTTCCAGACTTAAAAGGCACAAACTTGCATGGACCGGCGGAATAATACTTTTAATTTTGTATACAGCGGCAATATTTGCGGATTTCATTTCTCCTTATTCATACGATACGGAAAACCGCCTGCGTCAATACGAGCCTCCTGTAGCACTTTATTTTAAAGATGAAACAGGTAAATTTTCATTACGCCCTTATATACATAATTATAGATTAATAATTGAGATATGAAGAAATGCCGGAGAAAAAATATTACATAAAATTTTTTGTAAAAGGAGATACTCATAAATTATTAGGTTTGATTGAAACAGATTTACATCTTTTTGGAACAGATGATCCCGCTCAAATTTTTCTTTTTGGCACAGATATTTCAGGAAGAGATGTTTTTTCAAGGATACTTTTTGGCAGTAGAGTATCACTTTCCATTGGACTTTTGGGAGTATTTTTAACATTTACAATAGGTATGTTTATAGGCGGATTTTCAGGATTTGTAGGAGGCAAGATTGATATAGTTATAATGCATCTATGCGAGATACTAATGTCGTTCCCTGGTTTTTATCTTTTGCTTGCTTTAAGATATGTATTTCCCCCGACACTATCCTCAAGCGAAGTGTACATCCTGATAATAGTAATATTGAGTTTTATAAGCTGGGGGGGACTCGCCCGTGTTATAAGAAATATGGTTATCTCTATCCGTGAAGAAAAATTCTGCCAGGCCGCACAGTCAATCGGTGCGAGCAATACAAGGATAATCGTCAAACACATCCTGCCCAATACATTATCTTATGCAATCGTATCCGCAACACTTAGCATCCCGGCATATATTCTCGGTGAATCCGCGCTTTCAGTACTTAATCTCGGAATAATGGAACCGCAGGCAAGCTGGGGC
>JACQWU010000133.1 GCA_016209155.1 Candidatus Desantisiibacteriota bacterium
GAATTATAGAATACCTGGGAAGTTATTTATAAACATAGGAATATTTAATGTGCGAGGACCAAGTATATGGGAAATATGCCATCCATTATATGTGACGGAACGATTTAAAGCACCGATTGAACGAGGGAAATGGAAATTGTTTTGGTATGAGTATGATATTAGGTTGGTGGGGTTGGAGGAGAAGCATAAAGATATAAATTCATATAATGATTTTCTGAGTTATCTTGCGTCACAAAATGAATGGATTTTTGAGGTTTATAAAAAAAATGAAATAGATATTAATTTTGATAATATTTTTAAGAAGTGGAAAAAAATAGCAATTAAATGTGGTGCTACTCCTGGTGACCTTGGAATATTTAGAGAATTATTTAGGTTAAAAAAAATTTATTATAATATTGAAAAGGAGAATAAAAAATGAGATTAAAAAATATACTATTTAAATTATTAGTAATCATTTTTTTGTTTAATAGTTATCTACAAGCACACGATAATATTGTCGTGCACCCATTCACACTCACAAGTAAAGGAGTAAAATTATTGTTTGAAAGTACTGGCGGAAAGCTGAAATATCAAGATTCTATATATTATGAGTTATTCACCTATTTTTATGACGCTATACCAAGTGGATATAAAGGTGAAAAGAAATGGAAAATCTTACCAAAACCGCATTACGAATATGAATACAATTTCGATAAAATAATCAAAAGAGGTACCTTGGGTACAATAAGAGAAGATAGACCTGATTCTGGTGGTGAACTTTTTGATGAAATGAAAGATTATAGTTTCCCTGATGGAAAGCTTTTATATTTAGCTCAGGAATATGGAAATCCAGTTGAACCTTCAAATTTTGCAAAACAGGAGATAGCCCCACAATTATCAGTACGACATCATTTTTATAATCCCGCAACTAAAGAAGGATTATCCACAGGATATCCCAATCAAGAATTATCGGATATATTGTTATCTACAAAAAACCTATTGAATTTACCATCACTACCAACAGACTTATATTGGGAAAACACAATAGATTATGGGAAAAAATTATGGGAAGCATCAATAGAATTTTATAATGAAGGAAATTATCCAATGGCATACCTGCAATTAGGTAAATCTCTGCATCTTTTGGAGGATATGAGCATGCCAAGCCATGTGTTTAATGTATTTCACATAGCATTTCTTGCAAGCTTAATGGATAACTTTGAATCATGGAGTGATGCGTTAAACCCAGCATGTGATTCAAATATAGCATATTTAGGAACATTAAATGGAAATAATATAAAACCCATAACAAGCTATGAACAAAGCATAATTGACTTATCAACAGAGACATATAAAATGGCGAGAATACAGGGACATTTAGAAGTAATACATCCGGATAGTGTATGGCCAGTAAGAGAAGTAATAGCAACCGGAGAAATAGCAGAAATGTTCCCTGAAGGACATATACAATATCTTGAATATGTGGGAAATATCCAATACCCTTTATTGCGATCATGGGTAATATTTGATGTTGGAAAATTCACAGGAATAGCAGATTATAATAATGAAGCTGAACCTGATATATTATTTAACGAATGGTGGAAAGCAGATAATTTTTCTGGTGAAACAGGTGAATATTATTACATAGAAGCAGTAAACCGAGTTATCCCGCTTAAATTTAGAAATCATATATATAATCCAGAGAAAAAAGAGAAATTGGCAAAATTTTTTGCTGATGAAATTATACCTGAATCCATCGAATACACAGCCGGATTAATGAAATTATGGTATGACATAGTAAATGAACCGCCATATGTAAAGTGATGAAATTATACCTGAATCCATCGAATACACAGCCGGATTAATGAAATTATGGTATGACATAGTAAATGAACCGCCATATGTAAAGAGAATAACAATAAACCAAAAAAATGGCATTGAATTTGGTGCGCATTGGGAAAATAAAGAGAACATAGATACAGGTGAGCGGACTCGTGAATACACAATAGATTTTACCCGTCTGGATGATTTTTCCATCCCACCCATTTCAATACTTAACGGTACAGCAAAAATAGACATAGAATTCAGCAAACCGGTAGAAGGAGTATATGTGGGATTAACCGGCACAACTGAAATATGGGATATAGCAAACGGTAAGTTGGATGAAAGCGGGAAAATATGGCATGGGGAAATATATTGGAATTGGTATGCAGGGAAGAAAGTGCTGAGCACATTCGGCGGAAATCAAAAACTTGTAATTCAGGCGAAAGACAAAAATAACCATTACAAACGTGAAGCGCAGGGACTGCCGGAACATGGCTATGAACTTGATACCAGTCCTGAGACAATAGCAGTCTGTAATAGCGTATCACCGTATGAATGGAACAAATATGAAATGGCAAAAACATTTATACTGGATAAAAATCCTCCATACCATTTAGCCAGACCTGCTGATACAAATATTGATTTAAACATAATAAATATCCCGCTCAACAACGAAATCAAACCGGACGAAACAGTGGCAGTAGGTGGAGTAAGGATGAAGGCTGAAGGCGGAAGGCAGAATGAAGGAAAAATAAAAGTACTTGTAAATGGTTTTTTTGATGAATGTATTTCATACCTAAAGAGTTTAAACATAGAAGCAGGCACAATTTCTGTAAACGCAGATTACAGCGAACTTACAGGAGTCTCTCTGGTTATAATCCCGACAGGCGGATTAACAGGACTCGGCGAATCAGAGCAGATGCATGAAATATTCACAACATACACAGCCTCCGGCGGAACGATTTTATGTTTCAGCCAGGCGCAGGGTGAGGACTATAACGTACTGCCGGGAATTAATGAAGGATTATTTGATACCACATTAAGTTCACAAAGCAGAGCATATTTTTACGGTTTTCAGACTGACATGAGCTGCTGGATGCGATCAGTAGTGCTTGGACAATATCATCCCGTACTCGCAGGGATGGAAAATAAAACCCCTAATATAGAAATTGACGGATTTATATATCGCGCACCGGAAAATGCGAATATTATACTTTCCCGTACAGCGAACTATTATCCTGCATATATAGTGTATAAAACAGGAAATCAACAAACGACAAATGCGCAGGGCAGTATAGTAATCACAAACCAATATAGCGACTGGGGACTTGCTCACAGCCAGACATCACATGAGAATTCCCGCCTTATAAAAGACACAATATCCTGGCTTGTAAGTCCAAAAATGTATTTTGACACAATCAAGCCCGTATATGGCAGCAGTATAACATATAATTACAATATGTCAATAGAAAAAATAGTACTGAAGAACGAAAGTTATGACACAGCATATTACGCAAAAGTGTGGATAGATGATCCTGAAGGAAATAATGCGCCAGTATGGAATAATAATAATCCGATATATAATAACATCATAGACCTGACAAATGCACCCATACCGCCATATAACTCAACAAACATAAGCGCAAATATTAATCTAAATATCGATTCAACATGGATATATGGAATATACAATATTGGATATGAATTAGGTAAAAATTCCACATGGAGCTCAACAGCAATAATAACAGAAAACAAATGGGCAGGAAGTTTTGGATTGCATAAAGACATAAAAGAAAAATATAACACAACAAACATCACAGTAACACTTGTCTCAGACAAAGATGATTACGTAAAAGGTGAGATAGGAACATTTACAGCAATAATACGGAATAAAATGACAGATAAGCCTGCCCCGTTATACTGTGAAATATATGTTGAACATACAGGCTGGATACAAAATAGCAGAAAAGAAGTAACAGTTCCTCCCGGCGGAGAAGAGAAATTTGATATAAAAGCAGGTCCAATGGACAAAACCGGTACATTTTTTTGTTCAATTAAAGCCGGATATGACCTCGCAGCAACAAGAAAATTTACAGTTTATGATAGACAGGTGGAAATGGAAATAAAGCCGGACAGAAAAGTCTACCTGCCGTATGAAACAGCGAAAATAGAGATAGAAGTAAAAAACAATCTATATATTAATCCCGGAGCATTAAGAGTTGAAACCAGAATATTAAATGATTTAAATGCGGAAAAATGGAATGCATATAATGTAATAAACTCAATCGATGCATTATCAATAGCTAAAATATATGAATCAACAACATTTGATCCCGGATGGATGCGAGGGAAATATTACATAGAATCAAGAACATATGACGGAGGATTGAATGTAATAGGTTATGACATAAAGACAATAGATTATTCCGAAACCAGAATAGAAATAACCGGTACCCCTGATTTCTCACACATGACATGGAAAGAAACTAATCCGCTTACATTTAATATAACAAATACCGGAGGAACTAAATGCAGTGGAGGAGAAATAGCAATAAGTATGTATAGCCAAAATGGCGGAGACATAATAGCCAATAATATTGTAAACATCCCTGCGCTTGATACAGGAAATTCCATATCAGTAACAGGAGAATTAAGCATAGATTGGAGCAGATTTTCAGAGGAAAAATACAGAATATATTACACCCTGAGATATGATAACAGAGCATACACATATTCGGTGGAAATAGATGCATTTAAATATCTTGTAAAAAACAAATTCGATTCAGCATGGTACAGACAGAAAGACACATTATCCGGAATTACAACAGTAAATTATCTGGGTAATATAGAAGACAGTACAGAGATAAAATTTAAAATATTAAATATCCCTGAACTTGCGGCATGGGAAACAAGCTGGATGTATAGATATGGCAGGACAACAAGAAGCAAAGAAAACACATACAAATATAACATACTTATACCGGAAAACATAAATAAAGGTGTATATGACATAGAACTTAAAGTAACAAAAAATGGAACAGACTTAAGAAGCTGTATAGACAGATTTATTATCCCCGGCTTTAGATTAAGTTCAAGGATTATAGGATACGAAAGTACCAGTAACTCAGAAATAATAGAAATAGCAAACAGCGGAGGAATAAGAGGAAAAGGTGAATATAAAATTGAACTGCGAGATAACACTGATTATCCTGTTATGTTTGCAAGATATGAAACAACACTCAACGTAAGAGATAAAATAGAAAAAGAAATTTTATTCCCTGACGGACTAAGAACAGGGAAATATTATTTTAAACTCAATGCATATGATTCAATAAATTTTGGAGAAACAAAATGGGATGAGATGAATATAACCGGCATAAGCGCGAATCTTACTGCTCTGCCGGTAGACTCTACGATATATAATACAACAAGCGCAAAAGTAAAAGTGGAAATAAAAAGTACAAGTAATCTGTCAATAAATAACAGTAAATTAAAAATAAAAATAGGAAAACCAAATATAGCGCTTGTCCCGCCGGATGAAATAGATACCACATTCACCTTTACAATTAAAGAAAAACCTAATTCATTCAAAATGTATAAATTTTCAAACAATGAAGAATGGATAATATGGGAGATGAATGGGGATATATACCTGAATTCAAAATTCAAAATTCAAAATTTAAAAATAGTTGCCGGCGGGAATAACCATGAGCCGGTAATGATTGAAGACAAAAGTCATAAATTATGGCTTGTTTATCGTAAAAATAACTCAATCTGGTACAGCACAACCAATAACTATGGAACATCATGGGCAGAAATACAAATGGGGACAAAGGAACCGGAGAAGGAAATAGTATCAGGAACTAATCCGAAAATAATAGAAGTCGGGAGGGCGGGAAGCTCGGGAAGTGAGATACTGATATTTTATCTTAGACAGGATAAAGAGATTGCGTATAGATCGAATATTGATAATTTTACAGAAGAGGAAATTGTCCCGCTTCCGAAGGGATATAAAAGCAGTTTTGATGTGCTTGTTGACTCATCAACTCAAATATGGCTTTCATATGTTGGGGAGGATAGAAATATATATTATACAAAAGCAAATATAAACGCAGGAGCAGGTTTCGAATCCGCCCGTTCCTCAATAGCATGGCAGGGTAATTATCTCAGCGCAACAGGATATGCGAGGGAAAATAAAATTGCAGTGGCTGAAGCGGAGGAAATGATTTTAAGTGGAAAAAGTAAAGGAGTAACAAAGATAGAAGACAGAAGTCAGAATGCAGAAGTTATAACTGGAGTAAAATTATCGACTGGGTATGAAGCCGGATGGATGGAGAGTGAAGAAATTAGTTTACCGGATGTTGCAGAGATATTGAGTATAACACCGGTAACTCACGAACCCTTTTACTCATCCACACCTCAACTGAAATACAGATTCAGTGTCGGGGAAAAGTTATATGATTCAGTAATAAATAAACCTATGTTTAAAGTTAGGGAAGGCTGGCCCAAAAAATTATATGACGACTATTGGCTGTTTACATGTAACCCTGCGGTTGGAGATATAGACGGAGACGGTGAAAAGGAAGTAATTATAAATACAAGGAAAAATTTATATTCATGGAATGGAGACGGTACAAAATATGACAGTTTATTTCTTAATCCGTATAATACCGGATTTGGCGGATTTTCTGTCGTACTGGATGATTTTAATCAGGATGGGATTGATGAAAGAGCAATTACCAGCCCATCGGGGAATCAAAGCAAAATTTCAATTATAAATAAATATAAACAGAATATTTTTGATGAGATAATAACCCATTACTCTCAATTCAGCATACATTCCGGAGATATAACCGGAGATGGTAAGCCTGATTTGTTAGCATTTACTGAATTACCAAGAGGGTACAGTGGTCATTATTATATTGATTTGTATGGTTTACATTTATGGGACGTAGCGAATAAAAAAAAGATCGATGCTTACTATGCAACAACTGCAACTGAAGGATACACATTACCATATATGGTAACATCGTATTGCGGAGGTTTGGGGACAGGTCTTTTTGATGTAGATAATGACGGGGCGGAAGAAGTAATTGCATATAATGATACCGGATGGCTGAAAACATATGATACATATTATGATACAAATAATATTTCATTAAGATGGAAAGAAATAAAGAGTCTGTATAATAGTGAAAGTTATACCTATTATCCCGGGCTTGCTGTAGGGAATATGTTATTAGAGAGTGAATCAACAAAGATAGTAAAATTCAGCAATTATTTTATGAAAATATATGATGTTAAAATGAATGGGCAGTGCGAACAAAATTCATGGTATATGCCTGGAAGAGATATGGGGCAGATTTCTCTTGGTGATATAGATGGAGATGGGAAGCTGGAAATAATGCTTTTATCCGGACGTTCACAAGGAGGATTATTTGATGTTATCAATTTAGACGGGAAAAAATATAACTTTCCGCTAAATTTGCCTGAACACGCAAGTCATTTGAATTTTCCAATGCCGCAGGCTATAACAGGCGATATAAATGGAGATGGAGAGCAAGAAATAATTATAGCATCGGGAGATAAAATGTATGGATATCATAACACAGGAGAAGTGATAAAAAATTTTCCAATGAGATTTTATGATTCAGCAAGAAACATTTATGATCCTGTTTATTTTAATGGGGCAAGAGATTTTACTAATTGCTATGTGCCTTTACCTTACAATTCACCGATATTAACAGACCTTGATGATGACGGAAAATTGGAGATAGTGGCAGCAGGTACAATAAAAAATTTTAATCAAACACAATGGGGCAGGCATCCTGTTATATATGTAATTGACACAAATGCATGGTATGACGAAGAAAATATTGAATGGGCACAGTTTGGCGCGAATAAAAAGCATAATGGCCGTTATGGCGATAATAAAGGTAAATTCTGGTATAAGCTGCAATATGCAAAATGGGCAAATTTAGAAGACAGAAGTCAGACATCAGAAGACAGAGGGCAGAAGACAGATGACAGAATAAAATTAAAAGCGGAATTTTTTAAAAATGGAATGGGAGACAGCACTTTGCCGGTGCTGGATAAATTTAATATAGCGTATTTAGCAGGAATAAAAGGCGTAAATCCTCACATTATTGAACTGCCTGATGGGCGCAAAATAGTAGCATACAAAGAAAAAGGGCAGGTAAATTATACATGGAAATATGCCAAGCTTGAGGATTCACAGCCAATATTACCTATAGCACTTACAGACAAAGATATACAAAATGTAAATTTTTCATGGATAGGTGATGAATTATATGAGGTGTGGTGCGAAAGTGACAGCACCGGATATACATTTAAAAGAGGTAAAATTGAGGGTGCTGGAATAGACTCATCAAATATTTTTTATACCTACGAAAGCACAATACCTGCGATTGCAGGAGGAGAAAGCATATCATATACGGTTGATTTTGGAAAAATACCGGAGTCGGGAAATTATCTTATTGAAGCAGAGTTGAAATCTGACTTTGGGCAGAAAATAAGTGAAAACCAAAGCGAAATAATAGTGATGTCAGAGTCAGGTATTGCTATCAGGCTTGATACAGATAAAAAGTTTTATTCTTCGGGAGAAAATGTAAATATAGATGTAACAGTTACAAATAACGGGATAAATACATATAACGGAGATGTGAAAGTTTTAAAAATTACAGACATAACACCGGACGGGATAGAAATATATTCACAGAATGTTACGCTTACACCCGGTGAAATATATCAGTGTACAACAGGCACAATAGCTGAAGAGAATTTTCAGCTTATAGCAAAAGCCAATCCTTATGCTCTCCGAAACATCAAAATTGCAAAACCGGAAATACAGGCATACATTGATGCTCCGCAAATTGCAGGGAGAGAGAGTTTCCCTGTAACTTTAAGATTGTATAATCCGGCTGAAATGGAAATAAAATTAAATATAGCAATTAGCAATGAGCAACGTGCAATGAGCAATAATGAATTAGTTATAAAACCGGAAGAGTGGCAAATAGTAAAAAATGATATGAATATACAAGCTGATACGATTATTACTTATCAAATATCGTGTAATAATTTTCCATCTATAAATAAAACAATTCAAAAAGAAATAAAATTCGGCGAAAAAACTGAAATTGTAATCACCCCTGAATATATTTATCCTGAAGGGAAAATAAGTATACCGTACAGAATGAAGAACACTGGAGAACTTTTTCAAGACGCTATACGGGAAATAGAAATACGAAATAAAGCAAATGAAATAATATTGCATAATAAAGCACAAGCATATATAGCAAAAGACGGATCAATAAATGATAATGTAATATTTACTTCATATCCTGGACAGTATGAGTTAAAAATAAAATTCGGGTTTGACAGCAGTATACAGGGAATAAACGTATTACCGAAAGAAAAAGCAGAAATAGAAAAAGTAAATATAGGTAATTGCATTGATGGACTTGTCCCGATAAATTTCAATATATGCAATACCGGATATAACAATATAGGCGGACAGATAAAAATAAAAACAGGGTTTTACAGTGAAAGCCGGAGTATAAATATATCAAATGGAGAAGAAAAATGGTATACATTCAGGCTTAATCCGCAGGGAGTATCAGGCGGGAAATATCCTCTTTCTATAAATGTTGAAAGCGGTTCAGGAATAAATTTTGCATATGATACAAGCATAGAGATTAGCGGTTATGAATTTACAGCTATTCCTGTTACTCAAAATCCTGAGTATACGGCGGGAGCAGAAGGTGTATTTGCCATAAGAGTAAAAAATATTGGTGATAGATGGGGAAAAGCGGGTGTAACAATAAAAATGGGATCGTTCTACGAAGAAACAAAAACAGTATTGCTTGAAACAGACCAGTCGAAAGAAGAGGAAATAAACTTTAAAGTACCGGATGATATACCGGAAGGAGAATATAAAGTAGAAGTAAAAATTGAAAATAAAAAGGATCCTGTAATAATTCCGTTCAGAGTAAAAGGATTAACCCTCGAAGTAAAAGCTGAGCTCGATAATAATGGATATAGAATAAATGATTCTCTTAAACTGAGGCTTGATATAACAAATCATACAACATCAATCTCGCCAAAAATTTACATCAACGTTAAATATGATACCACTGATATAGAAAGAGATGTATCTCTGACAGGTATAAATAACCAGCTTGAGTTTAATATAAATTTAAGCAGAATAACAGGGCAGAAACTGTTTGTTGGGATCTATGATGGAAATACACACAGATCAATATATCTGAATGAATTATATGTGCGTGAAGCCGGAGAAATAATTAATGTTTTTGTTGATAAACAAGTATATTCCCCCGGTGATATTGTAAATATTACCATACAAAATGCGGATAACGGAGAAATAACACTTATCGGGCCGGCAGATTTTAAGATGACAAAACAAATAACAGCAGGAGAAACAAAAGAAGCGTTTACACTCGGACGCATTATTCCTGCCGGGCAATATTTCATTCAATATAATTACAAAATTCCTGACGGTGATAATAAATTTGAGGAAATAACCGGCAGTACAGCATTCGACATATCCGGAATAAATCTTGAAATATTATATTCAGGTCTTGAAAAAAATAAATACAGCTCAAAAGATACAATACGCGGAACATTAATTATAAAAAGCAGCAGCATGATAAAAACAAATTTAATAGCATGGGTAAATGATCCTGAGGGAAATAATACCAATCTTTCAAATGGTGAATACAATATACGAATAGGAGAAAATGAAATAAAATTCAGCGGAGAATTTAATACACAAATAGCCGGCATCCATAAGGTGTTATATCTGATACAGGAAAAAGAAACAGGTGAATATTTAACAGGAGGAAGCTTTACTATAGAAGCGGGGAATATGAATCTAAGCGGAATAAAACTTGAGACGGAAGAATATCCTTACGGTACGGAACCTGTTAATATTATGGTATATACTTATGGAATAAATGGGGTATCCGGTGACATGGATATTGTGCTTGATACAACAACAATACAGACCAAACAGGTTCAAACCTCAGGAATAAACGGGTATAAAATGGAATTAACGCAGGATAAAATAATCCCAGGTAAACATATAATTACAGTAAAATTAAGAAGCGGAGAATTAACAAGCGAAGAAAAAACCGGATTTGATTACGGTACTAAATTGCCTGATCTTATTATAAAAAAAGTATCAGTTGATAATGCTATTGAAGAGGGATATAAAAAGATAAAAGTGGAAATTGAAAAACAAAGAGAATTGCAGGCAAGGAATATTGAGGTAAAAGCAGAGACGCAAAATTTTGCGTCTGTACGAACAATAGGAGAAACAATTATTCCTGAGCTTATTGAAAATGGAGCAAAAACAAATGTTGAGTTTATATTTGATTCCTCAACCTTTAGTCTTCAGTCTTCATCCTTCAACCTGATTATAACAGTTGATCCTGAAAATATGATACGTGAATATGATGAAAGCAACAATATCCGGAAAGAGGGAATATATATTCCGGCTGCACCTGTAATAAATGAACTGCCTTTATCGACCAATCAAAAAGATATTAAAATAACCGGAACAGCAGATGCATATAGTCTTATAAAAATATACTGTAATGGAAAATTTATCGGTGAAGCATACGCTGATGGTGAAGGTAATTTTGAATACATAATAACACTGAAAGAAGGCAAAAACACAATAACAGCAGAAGCATACAATAGCAAAGGAGAAAAAAGTTTTATTTCATTGGCATATACAACTTTATTTGATACTGCTTTGCCGCCGCCGGAACCGGAATGCAAACTCAATATAAACAGCAGTATGAATAAAGAATACAAAAAAGCGCTGGTTTATTTAGGACATGATGCTGAATATGATTCCGGAACAATAGCAAAAATTTTGGACAGCACTAATGCCGGTTACAGCATAATTAAAGCATGCAGAAATACTTTTCGCAGTGAACTGCGCAGCGGACAGTATAACATGTATATAATCGATAATGCATCGAAACATGATGAAAAAAAGTGCAATGTATGCGGTATAAAAGTTTCTTCGGGTGAATGGAAAGACACTATGTATGAATTGTCCGAGGCAGTTTATAGAGGGGATGGATTTATATTTATAAAAACAGACCCTGAAACATTTTATCCGGGTTTGTTTAAAAATCTCCTTGGAGTAAAAGGAGGCGGATATAAAGATAAAAAAGAACTTACTTTAAGAGTTACAGATACAACCTGGCATGATAATCTGGAAATTGAGCTTGCAAGTGACATCTTTGAAGTAAAACCTACATCCGGAATAATAAGAGCAGATCTGGAATTTTATAATAAAACATTAAAAGAAAAAGTATGGCCGGCTATAGTTACCAATAACTATGGCAGAGGAAAAACAGTTACATTGACATATGAACCTGAAAATAGTCTTGACGTAGAAAACAAAGCAAAATGCGATATGCTTATGAAAACAATGATAAAGTATCTTGAACCTGATGAAATAAAAGCAGAACCGTTTGAGATGATACCTGTTAATGTAAGTGTAAAAGCAGATAAAGCCTGCGATTTGATTTTATGGGGAAATCATCAAGATAATCTCAGCCTTAAAAACACAGACGGACAAATAACAAGTCCGCATGATATACGGTGGAATGTAAACATCTTAGACAGTACGGAAATAAAAAATACTCAGTCTATTTTTATTTTACCTGATGAAAAAGGAACATCCTCGTATTCAATTTTAACGCAATATAAAAATGGAGATAATTGGCATATTTATAACACAACCACTATAAATCTTGAAATTAAAGAAATTATTGAGGAAAAGCTTGATAGGACAAAGCTCTGTGTAGAAAATCTGGAAATAAATGAAAATGATGAAGATGAGCATGAAATAAAAGAATACATTATATATAAACTAAATCTGATTAAAAACAGAGGGAAAAACAGCATAGATGATATTGAAAGAAGCATAAATGATCTTATTGATTGTATAAAAAAAATAGAAAAGCTTGAAGAAGAAGGAACATCCTTATTAATTGAAATACAAAAAATACACTTTGAACTGTCATATATAATGCAGGGTTATGAAGGTATGTACAGCAGAAAAATTGAAGATGAACCTCCCGTAAGTGACACTGTTCCACCGGAAATAATCACAAAATATCCTGATAATTTGTCGCTTAATATAAAATCCGGTGCGATAATAAATGCCATATTCTCAGAAGATATGGATAGTTCGAGTGTAAATACAAATACGTTTTATATAGAAGACAGAAGTCAGGAATCAGAAGACAGAGTTGAAGGCAGGGTAAATTATAATAATCGAATTGTAACCTTTACGCCAACAAATTTATTAGAACCGAATACAACTTATACAGCTACGATAACAAAAGGAGTTAAAGATATTTCCGGCAATTATATGGCGGAAGATTATATATGGAGTTTTATAACAATAAATCCTGAAGTGGAAATAATCTTTCCGGAAATATTATCAGCAAGTCCATATGATGGCGGAATAGATATAGTGCGGGATACAACAATCAGCGCAGTTTTTTCAAAGGATATGGATACATCAAGTATAAATGGAAGTACGTTTTATATAGAAGACAGAAGTCAGGAATCAGAAGACAGAGTTGAAGGCAGGGTAAATTATAATAATCGAATTGTAACCTTTACGCCAACAAATTTATTAGAGCCGAATACAACTTATACGGTTACGATAACAAAAGGAGTTAAAGATATTTCCGGCAATTATATGGCGGGAGATTATATATGGAACTTTATAACAGAAAAAGAGCCGGATATAATAGAACCCCCTATTCCCGACACGATACCTCCTGAAATCATATCAACCAATCCGGAGAATAATGCTGCTTATATAAATCCGGGGATAATATTAAGCGCAGTTTTTTCAGAAAAAATTGATAATGCAAGTATAAAAGAGGATTCATTTATATTACAGAATGTAAATAATAATATTATTTCAGGACAGCTTTTGCGCGGAACAAAATCAATCGTATTTATACCGTATAATAATCTGGAATATAACATGGGATATAAAGTAAAAATATTGTCAGGGATAAAAGATTTAAGCGGTAATAAAATAACGGAAGACTATATATGGAGCTTTAGTACCCCGGATAAAATATTTCCTGAAGTATTAAGTGTGAGTCCGGCTGATGGTACGAAAGATGTATTATGTGACACAAAAATAAATGTGAAATTTACAAAAGCAATGGATACATCGACAATAAATATGAATACATTTATATTAAAAGATATTAAAAATAATACCGTACCCGGTAGTTTTATTTTTACTGATACAACTTTTGTATTTATTCCATCTGCTCCTTTTAAAGAATCAATGATATATATTGCTGAAATTAAAAGTGAGATTAAAGACAAAACAGGTAATAATTTACTTAAGGGATATATATGGAATTTTTCTATAAAGGAATATGGATGGATAAAAGCGGCAAGCGGTACAAGTCATACAATAGCAATTAAATCAAATGGAGCGCTCTTTACCTGTGGAGCAAATAATTTTGGGCAATTGGGCGATGGAACAAATACAAATAAAAACACCCCGGTTCAGATAGGCGCTGATAATGAATGGCTGGAGGCAGCAGGCGGTGTAAGTCATACTGTTGCAATAAAAACAAACGGGACATTATGGGCATGGGGGAAAAATGATTACGGGCAATTGGGCGATGGAACTCTATCAAACAGAAATGCTCCTGTACAAATTACAAATGATGGAAATTGGTTGAAAATAGCATCCGGATGGTATCATAACACTGCAATAAAAACAGACGGTACATTATGGGGCTGGGGATATAATTATTACGGACAATTAGGTGATGGAACAAATGTAACCAGATATTCACCTGTACAAATCGGAACAAATAATAATTGGCTAAAAGCAGCAGCTGGAACCGGATATACAATGGCGATAAAAACAGATGGTACATTATGGGCCTGGGGATATAATAATTATGGACAATTAGGCGATGGAACAAATACAAATAAAAGTGTGCCTGTACAAATCGGCACAGGGACGGATTGGACAGAAATAGCCTGCGGCAGTGACCGTTCAGCAGGAATAAAATCTAATGGAACGCTCTGGATGTGGGGATATGGAATTAATAATATTCCCGTGCAAACAGGCACTGATAGAAACTGGAGTAAAGTAGTATGCAGTCAATATCATACAGTAGCAATAAAGACAGACGGCACATTATGGGCATGGGGATCTAATGATTACGGACAGTTAGGCGATGGGACGAATATAGACAAAAGCACACCGGCACAAATAGGCACATTAAATAACTGGTCATTAATATCTGCCGGATATGAGTATACGATAGCTCTTACATCCGATGGTTCTATTTTTACCTGGGGACGCAATATATCAGGACAATTAGGCGATGGAACAACAGTAAATAAAAATAAACCGATAGAAATCGGTCAGGATACTTTAAGACCAATGATTATATCAAATAATCCGCAAAATAATTTGCAAAATATTGCTCTAAGTACAACGATTGGTGTCAGGTTTTCTGATGAAATGGATATATCAAGTTTAAATCCGGATACCTTTACAGTTTATACAGGCGGGATAAAAGTAATCGGCACAGTAGTATATAATAATAATGAAGCAGTATTTATTCCGGAAATTTTACATCCTGATACTAAATATACAGCAGTAATTACAACAGGCGTAAAAGATAGTTCCGGAAATGCTTTAAAAGAAAATTATATATGGAGTTTTAAGACAATTGATACAATGCCGCCTGAAATTGTATCTGCTATACCCTGTAATAATGCTATCGGTGCAGCACCTGACACAATAATCAGGGTTAAATTTTCAGATTTTATGGATAGCTCGAGCATCAATGAAAATACATTTATACTAAAAGCCCGGAGTGGAGATATTACGCATGGAACAATAGCATATAATGGACTTGAGGCAAAATTCACGCCGGTAAATATTCTTGCGCCATATGTTAATTATTATTTAGAAATAAATGGAATAAAAGATAAAGCAGGTAATTTAGTTGAAACAGAGATATATACATTTAAAACAGGCAGTATGGAAATAACCCCTGCATGGATAAAAATAGGAAAAGGCGCAGATTTTACTGCAGCGCTCAAATCTGATGGTACGCTCTTCACATGGGAAAATAATAATAACGGACAATTAAGCGACGGAACAAAGTAGTTACCTTATTATAGCATTAAAAACCAATGGGACACTCTTTGCATGGGGATTAAATAATTATGGAGAGTTGGGAGATGGAACACATACAAATAGAAACATACCGGCACAAATAGGGAGTGATAATGATTGGATAGAAATTGCTGCCGGTGGAGAAGAGTTATACGCACATACGGCTGCTATAAAAAAAGATGGGACGCTTTTTGCATGGGGTTCAAATGGCTGTGGACAATTAGGTGATGGAATAAATATTGATAGAAATGTCCCAACTCAAATAGGCAGTGATAATGATTGGGTAAGTATTTCCTGCGGCATGGATTTTACAATGGCGCTTAAGTCAAACGGTACATTATGGGCATGGGGAAGCAATGGGTATTATCAATTGGGAGATGGAACGAATATAAACAGAAATATCCCTGTACAAATTACAACAGGCAGAGATTGGCTAAAAATAGCTGCCGGAAAAATCCACAAAATTGGAATAAAAAAAGACGGCACACTATGGGCATGGGGATGGAATAGTCATGGACAGCTTGGAGATGGAACGAATTTTTTTACCGGCATACCGCATCAAATAGGGACATCAAAAGATTGGCTGGAAGTAAAAGCAGGTACGGATTATACAATAGCAATAAAGAAAGACGGCTCATTATGGTCCTGGGGCTGGAATGCTTCAGGACAATTGGGTAATGGAACAAATATAGATAAAAATATACCTGAAAAAATTGATAAATGGGCAAAAGCAGCCTGCGGAGAATCTCATGTTCAGGCAATAAAGACAGATAGCAGAGTTTGGTCATGGGGGAAAAATGATTATGGACAATTAGGTGATAGAACAAATATAAGCAGAAATATACCAATACCTGATGTGACATGGCAGGCAATATCCTGCGGTACTGATAATACAATAGCAATAAGAGATGATGGCACTCTATTTAGCTGGGGATCGGGAATAGTTAAACCGGTTCAGATTGGCGAAAAAACAATTTTTAAAGAAATAGCACAAAGTAAATCTTCATATACAATGAGAATAAAAGATAATGGGACATTATGGGTATCCGGATTAAATAATTACGGACAATTGGGCGATGGAACATATGTAGATAAATATACACCTATGCAATCAGGCAATGAAAACACATGGAAAATAGTTCAAAACGGCAAATATCATAGCGCTGCAATAAAAACAGATGGTACATTATGGACATGGGGATACAATGGATATGGCGAGTTAGGTGATGGTTCATGGGCAGACAGCAATGAACCTATAAAAATAAATAATAATACTAACTGGTCAAAAATAGCGGCAGGTGATTATTATACAATAGCGCTAAAGGGAGACAGCACCTTATGGACATGGGGATGCAATGAATCGGGCGAGTTAGGAGATGGCACAACAATAAACAAAAATATTCCTGCGCAACTGGGAATAGATACAAACTGGAAAGATATAGCATGCGGCAGGTATCATACAATAGCGTTAAAGGGAGACGGTACATTGTGGGCCTGGGGACATAACTATTACGGCGAGTTAGGTGATGGAACAAATGTTGATAAATATTTACCTGTACAAATTGGTACTCTCAATAATTGGACGGGAATATCAGCCGGAGCATATTATTCAATCGGGACAAAAAATAATGGAACTTTATGGACATGGGGAATAAATGAATACGGACAATTGGGATCTGGTACAGGAGAGGATGTAAATGCACCGGTTGAGGTTAAATAGATTTATTCAAATAGCTTTTTAGACTGAAGGTGGTTTTTGTAAGGAGCAGGCATTTATGCTTGCTTTGAAGCAAGGCTGAAGCCTTGCCCTACAGTTTTGTCAATAGTGTAGGGCAATCCTTCAGGGTTGCATTAAATTATCTGGTTATCAAGGCTTTAACCATTGTTTTTTTATTCATTAATCAGGTGAAAAAATTGAATAAATACAAAAAACGCATTCGATTAAAAAATTTTGATTATATTGGAATATATCGATATTTTATAACTTTATGTACTCATGATAATAGCCCAATATTTAATAATAATATTCTTATTACAAAACTCACAAATATTCTAAAAATAGAATCAGAAAAATTTAGATTTAAGATATGGATATATTGTTTTATGCCTGATCATGTACATCTTCTAATAGAGGGTAAAGATTTAGAATCGGATATGAAGAAATTAATATCAACATATAAACAATATACAGGATTCTATTACAAAAAAGACACAGGAAAATGTCTTTGGCAAGTTAATTATTATGAACATGTGTTAAGAAAAGAAGAAGATACATTAAGTGTTGCGAAATATATTTTAAATAATCCGGTAAGGAAAGGATTAGTAGAAGATTATAAGCAATATGATTATATCGGTTCATTTGAATTAGATATAATGCAATTATGAAAAGCAAGGCTAAAGCCTTGTAGGGCAATCCTTCAGGATTGCTTTGAAGCAAGGCTAAAGCCTTGCCCTACAGGAAAAATATGTTGACATAAATTGAATTTTTAATATATTATACTCTCACTGACATTAGCTAATATAAATGATAAATAGGTAAAAGAGGATTTAAATTAAAATGGGTAGTGTAAAAGATCTTGAAGTTATAAAAGATGCAGAACCTGACAGCTATGGAACAGGGCGATTTATTTTTTCAGACAGATATTCAGTTTTTGACTGGGGAGAAATGCCTGATCTTATAGATCATAAAGGCGAAGCCATTGCTATGCTTGCCGCATATTTTTTTGAAAAATTTGATGAGATAGGAATATCCAATCATTATACCGGGCTTGTGGAAAATAAAATAGTAAAAAAATTTATTGATATAAAAAATCCTGTTAATGTTATGGAAGTAAAACTTCTTCGGGTTGCAAAACCGGTTTTTAAAGATAATAATTATGATTATTCCATATATAAGACTTTAAAGGGATGTTTTTTAGTGCCTTTGGAAGTTATTTACCGTAACTTTCTTCCCCAGGGAAGCAGTGTTTTTAAGCGGTTATCAAACAAAGAAATAACACTTAAAGATCTCGGATTGGACGCAAGGCCATATCCAAATCAAAAACTTGAAAAGCCTATTTATGATGTTTCTACCAAGCTTGAAATAACCGATAGATATCTGACATGGGATGAAGCGCAAAAAATATCGGGATTAAGCGAAAATGAATTGCTTGAATTAAAAAATATAACTGATAAAGTTAATAAGTTAATTACAGGTGAATTTGCAAAAATAAATCTTGTAAATGAAGACGGAAAAATTGAAGTCGGATTTAATCCTTTACGCCGGTTAATTGTAGTTGACGTTGCAGGAACACTGGATGAATGCCGGTTTACACCTCTTGGAAATACAGGACTTCCGGTAAGCAAAGAAATTGCAAGAATTTATTATCGTAATACTGTATGGTATGATGCTGTTTGTGAAGCAAAACAGAAAGACATACAGCACTGGAAAGAAATATGCAGGGAAAAACCCAAACCTCTGCCTCAAAAACTTAAAACATTAATATCACAAACATATTGCGCATGTACTAATGAGATAACCGGCAGAAAATGGTTTTCAAATATACCCCCGCTTGATGATATATTATGTGAGATTAAGGAAAATTTACCTCTTTCGGACAGCAGTAAATATTAAAAAATTAAAAAGAAGGAGCAGCAAAATGCCAAAATTATGCCACTTCTGTAACAATGAAATGATTCTGGAACATGAGGAAAATAAAAATGTATCAGATGGGCAAAAAAAATCGGATTTAGACAAATCACAAAAAATACTTAATACATTTTTAGAGAAAAAAAATGGGGTAAAAGTTACTAATTATGAATGTCCTTCATGCGGAATTACTGAATCACATATGGTTATTTAATTATAAAAATTAATATGGCGATATCGTCTAACGGTTAGGACGGTTGGTTCTCAGCCATCAAATCGGGGTTCGGTTTCCCGTATCGCTACCAAATTATCTGAAAGTGCCATTAATACGTAAGCTTTTTAAGGCTTACGATGAATTGGCACTAAAATAAATAATAAAGAACTCCTATCAGAGACAGAAGATACCCTGCGGTCTCTCTGCCGCAGGGTTCTTCATAAAAATATGAAACGTTCATACTAACAAGCTGGCTCAAAGGGACATGAAAATTCGGCATAGAGGAGAAATAAAAAATGCCAACAGATAAAGAACGATTTGAGATATTATTAGAACATGTAATTAGTAAAATTGATGTAGTTGCTGAAGGTCATGGAATATTGGTAAATAAAATTGATACTCTTGATCGTAAAGTTGACGATACCCGCACAGAATTAGTAAATATGATAATGACCAGCAATAAAGTTTTACATGAGAAAATAGATAATGTAGAAATGAAGCTAACAGAAAAAATAGATAATGTAAAAATAGAGCTGAATGAGAAAATAGATAATGTTGAAACAAGACTAAATGAGAAAATAGATAATGTTGAAATGAAGCTAACGGAAAAAATAGATAATGTAAAAATAGAGTTAAATGAGAAAATAGATAATGTTGAAACAAAATTAAGTGAAAAAATAGATAATATTGATAAGCGTTTGATTAATGTTGAGAAAAAGGTTGATAGAATTGAACCTTTAGAAAAAAAAGTTGATAAAATAAATGACACACTATCATACGTTCTTAAACGTCAGGATGCTCAAGAAGAAAAAACAGATAAAATTTATAGAAAAGTGTTTGTAAATTAAAAATTATACATAAAATTATATTGTTTTTTTTATTTACTATGATATTATATTAATCTAATTAATTTTAATATACATAATAAAGTTATATACTACTAAGGTGTTATATCATTTATGACAATAAATATCTCAGCAAGTGAAAA
>JACQWU010000134.1 GCA_016209155.1 Candidatus Desantisiibacteriota bacterium
TTATCAAATTCGCGCTGCTTATTTCAGTTGCTATCAGCTTACTTTTAGCAGCAGTACATTTCCTGCGTGACGATCTGGTTTTGTTTGCTGTTATTTATTTGTTTTTACTGGTTATTTTCCTGTTTCTTCATAAACCGGTAACTGTAAAGATAATACAGCCTGCATTAATAATTGCAGCCTGTGAATGGGGAAGAACCACTTTTGTTCTTGTGTCTTTTCGTATTCAAGATGGTGATTCATGGACAAGGCTTGCTATTATACTTCTTAGTGTGGCAAGTTTTACATTCGTGTCAGCATTTGCCTTCCGCAATAAATCTATAAAAGAATTATATGGATCAAAACAGGGTGTTGATGGTACATCCGGATAAGTTGATAAAAAAAAGGATACTCTTATTTAGAAAAGTATCCCTTTTAAATTATATATCTATTTATTTTTTCCTGAAAAGTATCTTTTTTATTCCGTCTAATATCAGACAAATTGTTATAAAAGCCAATAATGATAAACTTGCATTTGTTCCCGGCGGTAAAGTCGGCATAGATTATCTCCCTTTTATTAATGAGCTAAAAAATTTTTTATTTCCACAAACAACTCATTAGCAACATGATTACCTATATGAGAAAATAATTGCACTAAAAATATAAACATACATATAAACCAAATAAAAGTAACTACTTTTTGTTTAAAACCGGGTTCATGATGTACAATTTCATGATGAGATCCTTCATGTGATTCTGTATGCCCTTCTTCCATGTTTTATTCCCCCTTTAAATTATTTAATTATGAAGAACCCTATGGCAGCCACAAGGTATCTTCTGTCTCTGATAGGAATTCTTTATTATTTATTTTAGTGCCAATTCATGGCACTTTCAGATAATTTTAAAATAATTTAACATAAAAAGAATAATAAAGTCAAGTTTTTTTTACATTTTTTTTATATTATATAAATTCAATTAAAACATCATTATTTAAATATATTCCCCGTCGTGTCAGCCGCAAAAAATCGGGAGTATCTATAATCAATTTTTTTGATACCAATCTTTTAATAGTATCTCCCCATATATCATCAACCTTTATTCCAAAACGCGTATAGAATTCATGTTTAGACAATCCTTTTATAAGCCGCAAATTTAGCATAATTGCTTCTTTTATTTGTTTTTCTCTTGAAATATATTCTTTTGATAAACCGGCGTTTTCTTTTTTATTTATCTTTTCTATATAATTTATTATATTTTTTATATTTGATATCCGTCTTTCTCCAATATATGATACCGCACCGGCTCCAAGTCCCAGATATTTTTTATTATGCCAGTAAACTAAATTATGTTTGCATTCCCTGTCCGGTATGGAGAAATTAGATATTTCATACTGTCTGTATCCCCGTTTTTTTAAAAAATTAATACCATAACGATACATTATAAACTCAGCATCAGGGGATACAATTTCAAGTTCTCCCTGTTTTATTTTACGGGTTATAGACGTTCCATATTCATAAATAAGGCCGTACATGGAAATATGTTCAGGTCTAAGTTTAACCGCTTCACAGAGTGTCTCCCTCCAACTGCCATATATCTGACCCGGGATAGAAAAAAGAAGATCAATATTAATATTATCAAAACCTGCTTTCCGCGCAAGTTTAAATGAATTGTAGACATCCTCTTTTGAATGAACTCGTCCCAAAACTTTCAATAAAACCGGATTGAAAGTTTGAACTCCCATACTAAGGCGCGTAACACCCGATTCTTTCAATATTTTTATTTTTTCCGCTGATAATGTTCCGGGATTGGCTTCAATGGTGACTTCTATATTATTCTCCCATAAAAAAAAAGTTTTAACAACTGTCAAAAGCTCTTCGAGAGCTTTTTCAGTTAATATGGTCGGAGTCCCGCCGCCGATATATATAGAAAAAATATTTTTCCCTGCATGGTCTCTGCTTTTTATTTCAATTTCTTTTTTCAAAGCTTTTATATATCTATCCGCTAAATACGGATCAAATAAAGAGGAATTGAAATTACAATAATTACATCGTGCGGCACAAAATGGAATATGGATATAAAGCCCGATAGAATTTTCTTCCATATTTTATATTATCCTTATTCCTTAATCTCAAATTTCAAATCTAAAATTCTAAAGCGGCGAGAGATCTCTTAATTTTTTCACTGTTAGTCCTGCGGCCACTGCCACTTTTTCAACCTGTTCTGTATTATTAGAATGTCCAAGTGTTAAAACCATTGAACCATGGGCTTCCTCATGTTTTAATCCTATTGCCAGCAGCACATGAGAAGCCTGAAGTGTTTTAGATGTACAGGCTGAGCCTGTGGCAATCTGGATATTATACATATCCATATAAAGCAATATACTTTCACCTTCTATACGGGTAAACCTAAAACTTGCATGATGAGGAAGTCTATCTGTCGGATGACCTGTCAGATAGGATTCCTCAATTTTTAAAATCTCTTTTACCAGACTATTTCGTATTTCTTTTAATCTTGCGCTTTCTTTTTCCATCTCATCTTTTGCTATTCTTGCCGCCTCTCCCATTCCCGCAATAGCAAATAAATTCTCTGTTCCTGATCTTAATCCGCGTTCCTGTCCGCCGCCCGGCATAACTGTTTGTATTTTTACTCCGGGTTTAACATATAATGCTCCTGCACCCAAAGGCCCGTATATATCGGTTGAAGATAATGTTAATAAATCTATCCCGTCCTTCTGTACATCAATCGGGATACGTCCTGCACTGGCGGTGGCATCCACATGCAGATAAACACCGCGATCATGAACTATTTTGCTCACCTTGTCTATAGGCTCAATTGTCCCGATTTCATTATTTGCGTGCATTACTGAGGTTATTATTGTATCTTTACTCAAAGTATCTTCAAGCTTCTTAAGATCAATAACACCATATGAATCAACAGGAACGAGATTTAATTGAAAACCATTTTTTGTAAGATCTTTCATTGGATTTAAAACTGACATATGTTCAATTGCGCTTGCCGCAACTTTTTTACCGATTGATAAATTTCTAAGCGCTGTACCCCTTATCGCAAGATTATTTGACTCTGTCGCACCTCCGGTAAAAATAATACATTCCGGATTTTCCGCATTAATAAGTCTTGCAACATGCTCTCTGGCGTTTTCTATCCCTCTTCTTGCCATAACTCCCTGTGAATGACGCGATGAAGGATTACCGAAACCATTTGTCAAATAATGTTCAGCAAACTCCGCTACTCTTTTATCAACAGGCATTGATGAACCATGATCCATATATATTTTTTCCATAATATCACCTCTTATTATTCAAATGTCGGGTTTTTAGACTGAAGACTGAAGTCTATTAGTTATTATGCATAATTTGTTCCTAAAAGCTTTCCGCCTTTTATTTATTTATTTTTTTATCTTTTTAATTAAAAAAGTAAACTCTGCTCCTTTTTTCTCAAATTTTATAATCTCATGTCCTGCCCTCTTTGCCCATCGCTTAATATCCTCCTCTGCCGCAGGGTCATCTGCGAGTACTTTTAGTATTTCTCCCTGTTTAAGTTCATCCATCTTTTCTCTTGTCATTGCAATCGGCATAGGACAATAATAACCCACACAATCCATTTCCGCATTATATATTATATCTTCATCCATAAGAATTCCCCCATAAAAAGCTGAAACCTGAAAGCTAAATAGTTACCATACAGCAATCATTATTATATATTTTATGAAATTTGTAAACTATTTAATTATAATATATTATACTCTCTTGTTATTTGATTGTTCAAAATGAAGATTCATGGAAAGAGGTTATTGCATCAGGATAAATTTATTTCACTTGCAACTTGAAAAATAACTAAGAACCGGGGCTGTTTAAAAAGGTACAAAAACCACTTTTTCGTCATTCCTGCGAAGGCAGTAATCCAGCATTGAAGCCATTGTTCAAAAAACCAGATTCCGCATCAAGACAGAATGACACCTTTTTGGACAGCCCCAGAATCTTCTGCTTCTCTTTGGAATTATTTATATAGATGTGCTATTACTGCTTATTTTTTAAATTCCACATGCCCGTCTTTTAAAAAATATTTTGCGCTTACTATTTTAAATTTTCCTTCTTTAACAAGACCCGCAATAATTGAGCTTTCTTCTGTTACACGTTTTACCATAACATTTGCATTTTCAACTATAGTTTTTTCAACCATATTATCCTTTTCACCGGCTTTTTCCATAGCTTCTACAGCAGGTTTTATCGCATTTAACATTGCTGTTATATTAATACTTTCATTGGTATGATTAACAGCGGCAGTAACTGCACCGCATTTTTCATGTCCCATTACGATTAAAAGTTTTGCTCCTAAATGAGCAGCCGCATACTCAATACTGCCTAAAACTATCGGATCAATCACATTTCCCGCAGTTCTTATAATAAATATTTCGCCCAATCCTGCATCAAATATATATTCCGGCACTACACGGGAATCAGAACAAGAAAGAATAATTGCGTATGGTTTTTGTCCTGTATAGACTTCTTCTAATTTACTTAAAGCAGTATCAGGGGATACCCCTTCTTCTGAGTGATGTCCACTGCTGTGTCCTGATACTTCCTTCTCATTCGCTAAAACAAATGAATTTAAAGATACAACTAATACTAAAACCAGCCAACAATTTTTTAAAACGTACTTTTTCATAGCTAAAATCCTCCTTTTAAGATTTTTTGAAAATTTAAAAAATAATATATCACAAAAATAAATTTTATGGTATTAATTTAATGTATGCAAATCAATTAAAATTAATAAAGCTAAAAACCGGTGCCGGATTTTAAAATGCATAAAAAATGGCTAAAAGAAAATCATCGGGCAATGGATATTTAAACCAATCAAACAAATCAATTTATGCAAAAATCTCAATCCTCTGCGTTGCTGGCGAATTACCATTCGCCAATTCTTAAAGTATAAGCTAAAAAAATGTTTTTATTGAAATTATAAACAATAAAAATAGATAGCATGTTAAACCAATAATAAGGTATAATAATATTTGAAATTACTAAATGTTCTGGAGGTATCATATGAAGAAGAATCTTTTAGATACAAAAACAGCTTCATGGGGTGAATTAATTAAAAATGGAAGAACATTCTTAGTTCCAAGATTTCAAAGAGATTATTCCTGGGAGGAAGAACATTGGGACGATCTTTGGTATGATTTGATTAATCTGGATGAAGAAGAATTTCATTATATGGGTTATTTGGTATTACAAAATAAACTTACAAATGAATATATTATTATTGACGGACAACAAAGGCTGACTACATTAAGTATTATTGCTTTAGCTGTAATTCAACTTATTACAGAATTGATTGAAAATGATGTTGATCGAAAAAACAACGAGGAACGCAAAAAATTATTAATGGATTCATTTCTTGGATATAAAGACCCTGCTTCCTTAATAGCTAAAAGCAAATTAACACTTAACCGTAACAATAATGATTTTTATCAAAGTTATTTAATGCGGCTCCGAAAGCCAACAACAAAAAGTAAACTTAAACCTTCAGAAAGACTCCTTATTGATGCATTCGAATATTTTTATGGAAAAATTAAAAAGAAATTTGAATTGGATATTTCAGGCGAAAAATTAGCTGATTTCCTTAATAAAAAAGTTGCGGATCAGTTAATGTTTACATTTATCGCAGTTGATAGTGATCTGAATGCTTTCAAAGTATTCGAAACTCTTAATTCCAGAGGTGTAAAACTGTCCCCAACAGATTTATTGAAAAACTATTTGTTTATGGTTGCAGCAGAACATGGAGAAACAGATATCGATCAGGCAGAAAGACAGTGGCAAAACATTAATAATATTTTAGGTAATATAGAATTCACTATATATCTTAGACACTTTTGGAATTCGAGAAATATAATTGCCAGAAAACAAAATTTATTTAAAGTTGTAAAAACTTCAATTACTAATGCTGCTCAAGCTTTTGATTTACTGGATAAATTGGAAAATAATGCTCAACTTTATGCCGCGTTTTCACAACCTGAAGATGAGCTTTGGAAACAGGCTGAGCAATACGAATATATCAGGCAGTTAAAATTGTTTGGGGTAACTCAATGTTATCCACTATTACTTACGGCTCATGGAAAATTTGATGCGAATGAATATGCCCGTTTATTAAGATGCTGCTCGATTATTGCTTTCCGCTATAATATAATTGGCGGATTAAATCCAAATAAACTTGAAGAGGAATACAATAACACTGCGCGAGAAGTTTATAATAACAAGCTTAAAAACACGAGTGAGGTATTTCAAAATCTTAAAGCAGTTTATATTTCTGACGAAGAGTTTGAAGGCGCATTTGCCGCAAAAAGTATTATCACAAAAGGAAAAGGGACAAAACTTGTTAGATACATTCTTTTTTCTTTAGAAAATCAGATAAGTAATAAAAAATATGACTTTACCGATAGTTCAATAACTATTGAACATATATTGCCGGAAAATCCTCCTCAAAATTGGGAAACATATTTCCCTATAGAAGAACAAACTCAATTGGTATTTCGTTTAGGTAATTATACTCTTCTGGAAGAATCAAAAAACAAAAAATGCCAAAATGATGTATATCTTACGAAAAAAGATATTTATAAAACAAGTAGCTATAAATTAACAGCGCAAGATAGCATATTTAATGAGTGGAATCCGGAGAGAGTTTCTGAGAGACAAAGAAAATTGGCAAAATATGCTAAATCTGTTTGGAAATTTGATATATAGACATAATCATGGTAATTCGAATTATTTCAAAGACTTGACATAAATCATTTTGTTCGCTAAAATCACTGATACTAATGAAGAACCTCGCAGTAAGCTGCGAGATATCTTCTGTCTCTGATAGGAACTCTTTATTATTTATTTTATTATTACGGAGGATTAAAATGAAAAAATTTAGCGGGATTTTTATTATTTTATTTATGATTTCATCTTTTTCTATAGCTAAAGCGGAAAAACTAAAATTACATGCTAAGGATGAATTGTCTGATATAATCAAATCTGAAAAAACTGTACAAAAAGAATCTGCAATAAAAAATACTTATGAAACCACTGTTCCGGAAAAAAAAGTTAAAGACTCTGTTCCCATAGAAAAAAAGGTTCAGGTAGAAGATGTTCATGAAGAGAAATCTACAGCTTTAGCTGAAATTGTAGAATTTTCTTCCGAGCAGAAATTAACTGTTGATCGAGGTGTAATAGCAAAAAATGTTGAAGCAAGAACCCCTGTCGGTGCAGGAGAATCTTTCCCTGTGAACATTGAAAAACTTTATTGTTTTACTGAAATTTCCGGAGCAGAACACGGGACTCGTATTTCCCACGCATGGTATCGCAAAGACAAACTATTTGCAACAATAGACTTAACCATTAATACAAGCCATACTTATACATGGAGTTTCATTAAAATTCCCTCCGGTTGGGATGGCAGCTGGGAAGTACATGTATTAAATGACAAAGGTAAAGTAATTGCAAATATCCCTTTTAAAATAGAATAGCCTCCTTATATTAAAGGAGTAAAAAATAAAGTGAAAAAAGCATTAAAATTTCTTTTATTATTTGTTTCTATTCTTTTGTTTAGTCTGCTAATTCTTCTCTACCAATTTCCTTACAATAAATTATTAGAAAAAATTTCTGATGGTTCTATCTATAATTTTAATGCGGAGAAAATTTCATACCGGCCTTTTACTTCCCTATTGATTAAAAATTTCTCAATAACTGATAAAAAAAATAATGATTTTTTTTTATGGCAAAATGAAAAAATTTTGCTTAATCTTCATGTTTTCCCTCTTTTACATAAAACATTCTATTCCAATTTTGAAATTTTTGCATATGAAGGTATTATTACCGGTAATATTAAATATAATTTACTGGAAAATTACCTCGAAAATATTTTCATTAAACTGGAAAATATAAATATATCTAAATATCCTCTCCAGGGGAAAATTATTCCGATTAAATTTGAAAGTTTATTATCGGGTATAGTAAAACTAACGAATAGTAAAGGTAAATATCAGGGAAACGCTGAACTAAAATTTATCGGACCGGGTCTTATTTCAAATATTACATTTAAGGGTATGAATTTCCCTGATATTGAATTTGAAAGTATTATTTTAAATTTTACTATTGAGGATGATACGGCAATTATAAAAAGCATTGCTTTCAGCGGAAGCAATGTTACTCTTACAGGGAGCGGAAATATTAAATTAAATCAGCCGTTTGAGGATTCTTATGCGGATATTATGCTGAATGTAAAACCGGTTCAGGACAGTAAAGTAGAAATCAATAATTTATTAAGTCTCTTATTGTGCAATCAGAATAAAGGTATGAAAATAAGAATAAATGGACCCGTGAACGACCCTGAGATGAATATAATTTATTGATTTTACATCGGTGATGTTTTTAAACTTGAAAGAATTAAACTCCAGGAAGTAAAACTATTATTATATCTGATAAAAATAGTGATAATAATGACTTTGAGGTTGAATTATACGAAATTAAAGGATTTATAAGAAGTTAGATAGATATTTTATCTGGAAGTGCTTTTAATTTTATTTTCAACAATACCAATATATTTCAACACTTCCTTATTTATCTTATGAGCAGGATATTTAACGGATATAACTTTAAAAACCTTCAATGCTTCCTCATATTTTTTTAAATTATAAAATGATAACCCTATCTTAAACTGAGAATCAACATCTTTATTCCCTTTTATTTCATTATTTAAAACCTTATCAAAATATTCTATGGCTTTATCAAAATCATTTTGAGAATAATAAGTCTCCCCAATCCAATATAAAATGTTATCCAGCAAAAAATTATCAGGAGCTGAAAGCAGATGCTCAAGCTTCTCACGGGCTTCATTTACCTGTTTCTTTTTTAACAGAAGGGCAATTGCTTCATTATAACGATTTGTTATTTCTTCTTTTTTCAACGGGGATTCAACTATTGATTTTGTTGCAGTATCCTGCCCGGTTTTTTCCGCTGTTCCCTCATCTGCCGCAGGTCTTTCCTTCTCCGCCTGCTTTTCTTTTTGCCCATTGGAAGATGAAGCGGACGATTTTGCTTCTTTAGCCTTTTTTAAAAAACGTTCTTTCAAATTTATATCAATATGATCTTTTGACTGGGCAGCCCACTCTGTATTAGAATAATTATTTATTACGAATTCAAATGTTTCTTTTGCCCTGTCATAATTATCAAAACTCTCATAGCAAACACCTATATAAAAATAGCTCTCCGGGATATATTTGCTATCAGGAAAATCCCTGACATATTTACGTAATTTAAAATATGCCTCACCAAAATTTTTAACTTCAACCAGTTTATTAATATCCGTAAAAATTTCTTCTCCGTTTATTTTTGCCAAAATATTACTCAGTTCAGGAATAATACTATCTAACAATGTATTTGCTTCTGTAACAGAATCTTTTACACTTTTATAATCTTCAGCGGCAATAAAAGACTCTGCTTTAGTTATAAGTAAATTAATTTTATTAACTTTTTCAGTTAAATATTTTTTAACTTCTGGATTGAAAGTTTTTTCTCTTTTCAGACGGGCACTTTCAACCAGGCTAAGAGCGGCTGTCTTTTCCCTTATTTTACGGGCTTCCTCTTCTTTTCTTTTTGCTTCTTCTGCTTCTTTTCTTTTTACTTCTTCTGCTTTCTTTTTTCTATCTTCTTCTTCTTTAGCTTTACTTTCACCTATGGCAGTATTTATTTCCATACGTGCCCGTTCTGAAGCTTTTTGCGATTCAATAAAATTTTCTTTATTTAATAAAGATTCTGCTTCTACTAGCCAATTCTTCCCTTCTTTAAGTCTATTATTTGAATATTTAATATTTAAAGGCGTAGAAGATTCATTTAAAAGTAATTTTACTGTTTCAATTGCTTTTAACGTTATATCTTTCTGTTTCTGTTTTTCTTCTTCAATCTGTCTTTTTTTTATTTCCTTCTGTGTTATTTCCAATTTAGGCGGTTCATATGATACAGGCAGAGAAGGCAGCCGCACAGCAGCACAACCATACAATAAAAAATTTACGAAAAAAATAAAAAAGATACTCTTTGTATTTAAATCTATAATTTTATTTCTCACCGGTTTCATAAAAAAATCCTTTTAAACATTTTAATATCAATAGCAATGATAATAAAAAATATCGGTAGAGATTAAAAATACTTTAGTTTAGTGTTAATAATTTAGGTATTAAGACTGAAGGATATTAGTCATCACATATGATCAGTACCCAAAAGACTTCCGCCTTCAGTCTATTCACCTGAAGTTACAAATTGACAAATTTGATGCGGATTGTTAATATAAAATATATCTCTTAAAAAGCAAAGGCTGAAAAATTTGGAACAATTTATTGCGGATTTAAAAAACGGGATGTTTATACAGCAGTTGATTAATGGTTTTACCCTGGGCGGACTGTATGCTTTGATTGCTATTGGGTATACTATGGTATATGGAATTATTGAACTCATTAATTTTGCTCATGGTGAGATTTATATGTTTGGCGCTTTTTTTACTTTTGTTTTAATAAAAAATTTTAATCTTTCACTTGCCGCAGCAGCTTTAATAAGTATATTATCTTGTATTTTACTTGGAATAATAATTGACTATGTTGCTTACCGCCCGCTGCGGCATTCACCAAGGCTTACAGTCCTTATCAGCGCAATAGGTGTTTCACTTTTTCTTCAAAATCTGGCTCTTATAATATGGGGCGGGAGAATCGTCCATTTTCCGGAAGAATCACTGCCTTCGTTTTTCTCCGGTAGCGCAATAAACATCATGGAAATAAATATTTCATGGTTACAGGTTCTTATAATAATTATTACTTTAGCAATAATGCTGGCACTGAATTTATTGGTGACAAAAACACGTTTAGGTAAAGCTATGAGAGCGGTCGCACAGGATAAAACAACTGCAAGTCTCATGGGAATAAATCCTGACAGGATAATCAACTTTACTTTTGCAATTGGTTCAGCGCTTGGAGGTTTATCGGGAATAATGGTAGGATTATATTATAATGCAATTTTCCCGACTATGGGTTACATGGTAGGGATAAAAGCTTTTTCTGCCGCAGTACTCGGAGGAATAGGAAGTCTTCCCGGAGCTATGCTTGGAGGCATACTTCTGGGTGTTGCTGAAGTTCTCGGTGCCGGATATATTTCATCTTCTTACCGAAACGGAATTGCTTACGCAATAATGATTTTAATAATAATTTTTCGCCCTTCAGGACTTCTGGGCAAAAAAATAATAAAAAAAGTATAGGAATTAGCATAATGATGCTATATTTAAAACAATTTACTGACAAATATAATAAGCTTCTATTTTTACTACTTTTTGTATTTATACTTGCTATCCCTTTTTTACCAGGGATAAATGACTATTTAATGCATATTCTTATTTTAATTATTTTATACATAATCCTGGCATTAGGATTAAATATAGTTACCGGATTTACCGGTTTATTAAATCTTGGATATGTGGGTTTCTATGGTATTGGAGCATATACATCCGGTTTACTTACTTCAAAATTTGCGATGCTGGATTCATGGCATTCCCTTTTCGGTAATTTCATGGTTGTTCTTATAATAGCTGTAATAAACGGAGCTTTGTGGGGAATTATTCTGGGCGCGCCTACTCTTAAATTAACCGGTGACTATTTTGCTATTGTTACTTTTGGTTTTTCAGAACTGGTAATTCTCATCATTACAAATGAAATATGGCTTACAAACGGTCCGATGGGGATCCCCGGTATTTTACCTCCTGCAATAGGAGCATATGTATTCATAGGTAAAAAACCTTTTTATTATACTATTTTATTTCTGCTATTTGCAGTCTTTCATCTTGTATACTATCTTCAAAAATCCCATATCGGCAGAGCATGGTTTGCTATAAGAGAAGACGAAATAGCGGCAGAAAGCATGGGAATAAATATTATAAAATACAAAATTTATGCTTTCGCGTTAAGTGCTGCGATCGGAGCTATGGCAGGCGCTTTTTTTGCACGCTGGATGATGTTCATTGAACCTAAAATGTTCCAATTCTGGGAATCAATAATAATATTATGTATGATTGTTATGGGCGGAATGGGCAGTATTAAAGGTACGATAATCGGTGCAATTATTTTAACTTCTATGGGAGAAATATTAAGAGAAATCCTGATACAAACAGGACTTCCTATCGAATCCCGTCATTTAATTTATGGTATAATCATGGTGCTTATTATGCGCTTCCGGCCGGAAGGATTATGGCCTGCAGGAAGAACCAAAGGAGAACTAAAGCCTGAAACCGCTCATATTCTGGAATATGAAGAAGAATCATATTTTGAAAAAAGAGAAAAATAACAGTTAAATTCTATAGACAGAAAATAAATAAACTGATATTTTATCTTAATATAAATATAAAGGGGAAAGAAATGATAGATATTTTTAATCCGATTAAAGATGAATTAAAAGAAGTTGAAATATTATTGGAGGAAAAAACATCTGCAACTGTTAAACATATTGAAGGAGCAACCAAACATATTCTCAGCGCAGGAGGAAAACGACTAAGACCTACACTTACAATTCTCACCTCGCAGCTTGGAGACGCATACGACAAAAAAAGAAGCATCCAGGTCTCATATGCTGTTGAATATATTCATATGGCAAGTCTGATCCATGATGATATAATTGATAATGCAGAAACCCGCCGCGGTAAACCATCCTCGAATGTTGTTTTTGGAAGCCATTATTGCGTTTTACTTGGCGATTATCTTTTTTCTAAATCTTTATTTGACCTTTCGATTTATGAAACCAGAGATGTCAGCAGCACTATTCTTGAAGCTACCAATAAAATGTGCGAAGGACAAATCCTGCAAGTGCTTATGAACCGTAAAATAGATATAACAGAGGATGAATATTTTGAAGTAATTCGAAACAAAACTGCTATTTTAATTGCAGGCGGATGCAAAGCCGCAGGACTTATAAGCGGACAGACAGATGAAAAAATAAAAAAATTATGGGATTTCGGAATTAATATAGGAATTGCCTTCCAGATATCGGATGATATTCTGGATGTAATTTCCTCCCCTGAAAAATTGGGGAAACCGGCCGGCAGTGACGTCAGGGAAGGCAGTTATACCCTTCCGCTTATTCATGCATTGGAAATAGCCCCGTCTTTTGATTGTGATAAAATAATAAGCTTACTCAAAAAGATAGAAATAGATGAAAAAGACTGGGGAATCATAAAAAATTTTATTGAAAAATATAAGGGAGTGGAATATGCCATGGATAAAGGGAAAAAGCATGTGGAATCCGCAAAAAAATCATTAGAAAATTTTCGTGATTGTCAGGCAAAAAAGATTCTTGAATACGCCGCGGATTACTGTATCCGCAGAACTTATTAGAGAATAACGCAACCTTAAAACATGGAGTTATATTAATCATGCATTTAAGTATATGGCTTTTAATTCTGGCAGTTTTTATTTTCCCTATTAAAACCATAAGTGAAGAAAAAGAAGAAAAAAACTGCAATTCATGTCATGAGGATCACGGTAAAAGCAATATTCTGGTTTTAAAGGCTCCCATACTTGAAATATGTGCCCAATGTCATGATTACAAAGAGGATGATTTTAAAAAAATGCATCAGGGAATTTTCATTAAAAACTGCGTCAAATGCCATAACCCTCATGCCGGCACAAATGATAAGCTGATATATACAAATCAGCATACTCCATTTTTAAAGCGTCAATGTAAAGATTGTCATATACAAAACAATGATACTACAAAACTGAAAATTCCTCTTACCCAGATATGCCGGAGCTGCCATATAGAAAAAAATATTCTAAACCAGGAAAGTAAATATCATTTACCATTTTTAGCAGGTCAATGCACTTCCTGTCATGATCCCCATACTTCTGAAAATCCTAATATATTAAAGCTTAACTCTGAAGAACTTTGTATAACTGGCTGCCATTTACCAATACGCAATGAAAAAAATGAACATATGCCTGTTAAAACAAGAGAATGCTTGAAATGCCACCTCCCCCATCAATCATCAAACAAATATTTGCTAAAAATACTAAATAATAAAAAAATGACGGCTCTAAACGATCTATGCCAGGAATGCCA
>JACQWU010000135.1 GCA_016209155.1 Candidatus Desantisiibacteriota bacterium
TTTGGAAATATTTATGCTTTTAATTATGAAGCAATAGAAATTTTAAAAATAAATGATGATTTAAAAATTGAAAAGAACTGGTTTATAAATTTCAATATAACATCTCTACCAAGTCTAACCATCGGATCAAACAATAAAATCTATGTATATTTACCTCTGATAGGTATCGTTGAATATTCATCTGAAGGGAAAATATTAAAACAGGTTTTAAATGACCCTGCCTGTATAGATAAATATGAAACGATTTCCATTGGTGCGCGCGGGAAAATTACAGCAAATAATGGGAATAATATATTTTTATGGTTTACGAAGCAGGGAAAATCAAAAGCATTTAGCTTTAACATGGATACAGAACAATGTAAAAGAGAAAATATCGGAGAATATATCAATTTTATGGCTTTTGATAAAAAAAGCAGAGTAGTTGTTATGGCTCCGTCATGGATATTTGTGACAGGTTTTTTTGAATTAAAAGGAAACTCTGCAATCTATCCAAAATCTTTATCCCCTGAAGCGATAGTAATAGATAATCTTAACAACTACTATATCTATAATCTTGATATGAATGAAATACTTGTCATAAAAGACACAGGTAAAATTAATAGAATTATAAAATTAGATAGCTCGATAGTTATTAAATAAAGTCTCCTGTTAAAGAGACAGAGTGTGTATATGAAGTAGGAGCAAACTCCTGTTTGCGATTTTTTTTATGACAAACAAAGGAATTATCGCAATCAGGAGATTGCTCCAGCCAATTTATGTGGACAACAAACTGACAAGCTCTGTATAAATCTTGATTATGAATCCTATATGTACTATAATTAATTATATTGAAATTAATTAAATCTTATTGAGGTGAAATCATGAAAGAAATAAAAATGTTTATTATACTAATTGCATGTAAAAGGGGAGTATAAGTCCATGGTCAATTATCCATGACGGAAATAAAATTATAGTTGAAAATGTTGCTGTTGGACATATAAAAGATTCTACAATTAATTTCTCCGGAGGACCTGTTAATTTTGGCGCAGGGTACGGAATAATTAAAGCAAAAGGATTTATAAGTGACAGTACTATTACAGGAACTTTTACAGGTACCTATTATGACAATAAATACGGAAACGGGAAATTATCATCAGCAAGTTTTATTTTGAGAAAGATCCGGAAGGATTAATGCATGAAATTTTGCCGTAGGTAAATACTTTTCTTGCTAAAGGAAATACAGTTTCATCAGTAGTAATATGTCCCCAGTATGTAAGTGCAGATGAGATATTATAATAATCAATCCCCTGATATTGAAATCCATTTCTGCTGAATCTGATTCCAGTCAGCGAATTACCAAGCATATTAACACTGCCGTCATTTTTAATTCTTGAGATTTGCCATGCCCAGCCTTTTGTGAGTGAATCACTGATTTTATTATTCAAAACACTATCATCAGAATATAAATAATAAATCATAAGTTTCAAAAGAGTATCTGCCTGATAATAAGAATCGTAATCCTTTCCCTCCGGTAATACACCGTCTTTGCGTTGATTATTTACTAATATTATTATTAATTCATCGGATTTTAACTGCATAGAATTGTCTCCGGCTAATATTTCCCATAACTTAAAACATACGGCTGTTGAAGCAAGCACACTTGAAGAAAAACTTTCACCTGAAGAAACATTAAAAAAAATTTTTAAATAAAACTTATTTTTCATATATACTAATGAAGATGAAATCCGGGGTAATAACACCTGAATCTTCTGACTATACTGAGAACCAAATTGACTATTTTTTAATAATAATAAAGCATGTATTGAAGAAAATATAAATTTTTCCGTTTCGAGCCACGAGGAATCCCTGTATTCTCCATCCCGTAGCTGATGCATAAGTCCATATTCTAACGCTTTTAATCCATCATCAATTAGTTTTGGATTCATATCCACGATACCTTTAGCAATAAAAATATATAAATTCTCCTGAGTTGCAATATTTTTTTTTGCGCTTTTGCCCTGCTCATACAAAGCGTTTATCCCGATTGCTCCGCATTGTTCAAACAAAAACATATTGTATTGATAATTAAATATTTCCTTTATAATATCATTTTTCAAAATTCTAAGTTCAGATGTTTTTTGATTAGATAATGCAAAAACTGAAAAATTTATAAAGAATAATATAATCAATAGCATTGAACAACTCATAATATATTTTTTAACTTTTATATATTTCATTTGAAATCCTATATTTCATTTTCATTGATTTTAAACAATGAAATTCCTTCCTGCCATAAAAAATAAATTCCTAAAACTGTAATTTCAATATACTGTATAGCATGTATCAAAATTGCATAGCTCACAGCAACATTATTATCTGTTACTCCTGCGAGTATCAAACCTCTCCTGCAAAATTCATGAAAAGTTCCCACAAATCCCGGAGCAGATGGGATCATCACTCCTATTATAGAAGTCAAAAAAGGAAAAAAATTTTTCCAAAATGGAATATTCAAATTAAACATAAGTGCAGTATAATAATAACATAAAAAAGCGGCAAGCCAAACACCTACAGATAAAAATAAAATCATCAAAACATCCCCTATGTTTGTAAAAGCCTCCAGCCCGGCTGTGAAGCTATTTATAAATTCAGCAGCTTTATGCACATGCTTTTCAGCAAATTTTGTTAATAATTTATTGATTATTTTATGTATAACTTCCTGCTTATATTTAATAAAAATTAGAAAGCTGATAAAACATATTGCAATCATCATAAGTATAAATCCCGTATTTTTCAAATAATCCGGAACAGGTGCAAAAATAAAAAAAATACTGGAAATGGTCAATATCCCTAATAGATCAAAAAAACGTTCCAATACTATTGTTGCAAAAGAGGATGTTTTACTGATATTTTCTTTTTGCCCGAGAACATAAGCTCTTACAAATTCCGCCATTCTAAAAGGCAGAATATTATTAGCCATGAAACCTATCATTATTATTTTAAATAAGGTCCACATTTTAATCTCTTTCAAAGGTTTTAATAAATATTTCCAGCGGACCGCACGTATTATATTACTTGCGAACAGGATAATGGTTAATATTATAATATAATAATAGTCAACATTTTTTATAATATCCAAAATTTTGGCAAAATCAACATTACTGAAAGCCAAATATAAAAAAAATCCGCTTATAACAATACCCAAGAGCAGCTTGATATTTTTTTTCATTAAAAAATCTCCGTAAAATAATAATATGTTTTAATCATAGTTATATTATGAATTATTTATATGGAAGTACCATATAAAAACCCTTCCCTCTCGCCTAAAATTTTAACATATAATAATTTTCTCATTAAATCATCAGGGCCGTCCAATAAAACTTTTAAATAATTATCACTTAAAGCTATTAGATTATTACTATTTTTATGTCTGGTTGTCTCGACCACCACTTTTAGAGTATGCCCGATAAACTTCTTTCGATAATTCAGCGCTTTTTCATTAGAAATATCTTTAATCATTTTAACTCTGTTTTTTTTATCAAAAGAAGATACATCATCTTTCCATAGAGATGATACTGTACCTTTTCGGTTTGAATATGGAAAAACATGAATATACGTAAATGGGATGCTTTTTACTGCATCTAGAGTGCTTTTAAACATTAATTCAGTTTCCCCTGGAAATCCGGCTATGATATCTGTTCCAATCGCTATAAAAGGACAACGATTTATAATCCTTCCAACGAGATTAATGAACTTATCAATGTTATATTGTCTATTCATCTTTTTTAAAATCTCATCACTGCCGCTTTGCAGTGGAATATGAACATGCTTACATATTGAATCAGACAAAGCGATAATCTCTATCAACCCGTCAGAAAATTCATCAGGTTCTATTGATGACAGTCTAAGCCTTCCCGGAGGACAAATTTTATTAATCTCCTTTAGAAGTCCTTGTAAATCTGGAAAATTCGAATTATCTTTCCCGTAAACACCTATGTGCACTCCTGTTAATACAATTTCCGGATACCCCAGTAAAACAGCTTTTTTTATTTCATCCACTATATAAGATACAGGAACACTGCGGCTTATCCCCCTTACCTTAGGAACAATGCAATAGCTGCATCCTGAATTACACCCGTCCTGGATTTTCACAAACGCTCTGGTTCTTCCAATATCTCCGGAACTGCCGCAGAATAATACATCTTCTTTTTCGGTTTCTTTTGCTTCATAGGAACTTTCTGTTTTTTCTAATATATACTCAGTATCATGATTTTTTCTCTTCTGTTTAATAAAATCTTTTTCAATCTCTTTTACTAATTCTACAATATGCGATTTTTCAATATTGCCAATGACTTTTGTGACCCCGGGGATGGATTTTATTTTATCAGGTTCGCTTTCAGCATAACAGCCTGTGACAATTATTGCGGCATCCGGATTAGATTTAATAAATTTTCTTATCATCTGCCTGCATCTTTGATCACTGTGATGTGTTACTGTGCAGGTATTAATAATACAAATATGCGGACTTTTATCCGTATTAACTATAGCATATCCTTCTCTTTTTAAAATATTTGCCATTGAAAAGGTCTCAGATTGATTAAGTTTACATCCCAATGTATAAAAAGCTATTTTCAATTTCCTTATCTCCAATAATCATCGCATCTGTAGCGGGCGAATTACAATTCGCCATTTAAAATTTTCTTTACCTCACATATAATCCCGCCATGCGAAAGCTTTATTTCAAGCTCTTCTCCGGGAGAAGTATTGGCACTTGAAGTAAGTAATTTTCTTTCCGGTAAAATAAAAGTCATACTGTATCCGCGCGATAAAATAGATAAAGGACTGAGACTGTCTATTTTGGCTATTAAAATATTTAGTTTACCCCGTAAATTATCACTATAATGCTCAACGTTTGAAATTAATCTTCTTTCAATATCCGATACTTTATCATTTAAATATAATATTTTATTTAAAGGGCCGAGATATATCATGGCATTATTTAATGTATCAAATTTTAATGTTCCTTCTTTAACTCTATTTAGTACGAGTATCTTTATCCTTTCTAAATACTCATCAACCTCCTGATACATATCATGAATAACTTCAAGCGGTTTTAAAAGACATCGTTTTTCAGATAAAAACTGTAAATTATTTTTATAAATTGTTAATGTATTTCGACATAATGATATAATTCGATCATTATACATTCTGATAATATTTTCCACATTTGATTTATTCTGAACAACAAGTTCTGCGGCGGCTGAAGGAGTTGGAGCGCGCAAATCCGCAACAAAATCAGCTATAGTAAAATCTATTTCATGTCCAACCGCAGAAATCACAGGTATTCGTGATGAATAAATCGCACGTGCTACAATCTCTTCATTAAAAGCCCATAAATCTTCAAAAGATCCGCCGCCGCGCCCGGCTATAATAACATCAATATCATCCATTTTATTTAATTCCTCAATTCCCTTTGCAATTTCCTCCGGAGCTTCGATACCCTGAACTCTTACCGGATAGATAATTATATGAACATTGCAAAATCTTCTATTGATAACATTTAAAATATCCTTAATCGCCGCGCCTGTGGGAGATGTGACAATTCCTATTTTTCCGGGAAAAAGAGGGATAGGTCTTTTCCTTTCCTTGTCAAATAATCCTTCGGCTTCCAGCTTTTTTTTTAATTTTTCAAAAGTCAGCTGAAGAGCCCCAAGCCCGAGCGGTTCCATTATTTCTATTAAAATCTGATACTCCCCGCGTTTTTCATAAACACCTATTGTACCGAAGACTAATACTTTCAATCCATCTTCAGGAGCAAATCTCAGCCGCTGATTATTATATCTAAACATTACAGCTCTTATCTGGCTTGAGGCATCCTTCAAAGTAAAATAAAAATGCCCTGAACCCGGCTTTTTAAAATCCGAAATTTCTCCCTCAATCCATATGTTTGCAAATCTGGTCTCCAATAATTCCTTTATGCTTCGCGTAACATCAGTTATTGTGAAAACTTTTTTCTCATTTCCTGTACCGCCGGAAAAATCTTTTTGCATAAATATTCCTTTTTCATCATAAATAAATTGAAATTAATATATCTTTAGTATTATAATAAATAAAATTTTATTATGCAAAACTAATATTATATATAAGGATATTGGAAATGGATAACAGTATATTAGGTATTTCATTGATTATTTTATCATTGGCAGTAGTTATCCCAAATATAATAAAATTGTTTTTTCCCCCAAAAAGGTCCTATTTTAAAGATGATTTTATATTTATTGTATCATTACACGGACCCGGTGAAAATAAAAATAAAAGCGGATTAAGCTACAAAGGGATAGAAAATTTACTAAAAAAACTTTTTTCCTCAGGAAAAATAAGCAGTGAAAAGTTGGATCTTTATAACAATATCTTAGATTCTTCCCGTAAATTAGAACCGGAAAATAATCTGGATTATTCTTTAAGAGATGATTTAAACTCAGGAAACATGGAAAACCCTGTTTACTGCAATAAATGTAATGGTATTTTAGAACCTCTTTTTAATAATGCCAAAATCTGCAGAGATTGTTATGCATTTATAAATCCCACAAATAGCAACTCTTCCATTACATAAATAATTCTATTTTTTTCTTACAGCATCCCTTAACTCTTTCCCGGGTTTAAACTTGGGAACCCTGCAAGGAGGAATATTTATTTCTTTACCGGTTTTAGGATTACGTCCAATTCTTGCAGCTCTTTTATTTACCGTAAAAGTCCCGAAACCGATCAATGAAACTTTATTACCTTTTTTTAAATTGTTTTTAATACCTTCCAATACTGCTTCAAGCGCCTTACCTGCTTTGACTTTTGAAATATCTGCTTTTTCAGCTGATATAGTTATCAAATCAAGTTTAGTCATTTAATTCACCTCTCTTTTTGAATTTTTAATATGGTGTAACAACAACATTTTTAAACCCTATACTATTTAACTCCCAAATTCCTGACTTAGCTTCTTCTTGCGTTTTATATTTACCGGCACGTAATCTATACCATGTCCCTTTATCTCCAAGATCAACAGGGATTAACTCTGGATCAAATTTCTTATTTCTTTTCTTCCGGGGGCTCTTTTATTGAAGTCGTTTGCACGGGTTTTTTCTGTTCAATTTTTTGTTCATTTAAGGCGGCAGTTTTATTATCAGCATTATTATCTTTTTGAGGTTTCACTTCAACAACAGATATTGGAGCGGACTTTGCATCAGAAATACTCTCACTATGATTCTCTTTTTTAATAGAATTTAAAATCTCATCAATATCACTGCTTTTAGTTTCTTCCTCTATTTCCGGAGGAAATATAACAAATCTGAACAGAAAAAATATTCCAACAATTAAGGCTGAAAGACCAATTCCCAATCCAATATAAATCCCTAAATTGCCGCTGCTTCTTTTAAAATTATCACCCATATTCTTTCCGGGAACAACCATGAATATTATCTACTACATTCGCTCAGGCGCATCTATACCTAAAAGGGATAAAGCATTTTTAATAACTACACTTAAGCATTTTAAAAAAAATAAACGACTTTGTGTGATTTTAATCTCATCACCTATTATTCTATACTTATTATAGTACGGATGGAACATTCCTGCAAGTTCCTGAAGAAAATTTACTATTCTATGAGGCTCATAAGTTCTAGCGCTTTCTTCTACAATATCTGGGAAATAGGCTATTTTCTTTATTATTTGCAGCTCTTCCATGTTTGTTAATAAAGAAAGATCGGCGTCAATTAATTTATTAATATCAATTCCATTTTTTGCAGCTTCATTAAAAATACTGGATATTCTGGCATAAGCATACTGAATATAATACACAGGATTTTCCATTGATTGTTTTTTTGCCAGTTCCAGATCAAAGTCAAGATGACTGCCTGATGTGCGCATAATAAAATAAAATCTCGCAACATTCTTCCCAACCTCATCAACGACTTCCTTCAGAGTAACAAATTCCCCTGTCCTTGTTGACATTGCTACCTGTTTCCCGTCTCTTAATAAATTAACCAGCTGATATAAAATAATAATTACATCGTCTTTTTTATATCCTAAAGCTTCAGCAGTGGCTTTAATCCTTGCCACATAGCCATGATGATCAGCTCCCCATATATCTATTATTTTTGAAAAACCGCGATTAAATTTATTGTAGTGATATGCAATATCCGAAGCAAGATAAGTGGTTTTACCTTCACGGCTTATAACCACTCTGTCTTTATCATCGCCAAAAGGGATGGTTTTAAGCCATAGAGCACCGTCTTTTTCATAAATAAACTCTTTTTCTTTCAAATACTCCAGCATTTTTTTAGCAGTACCGTCATCATGAAGAGTGCTTTCCCTGAACCATATATCAAACTTCACACCAAAATCCTCAAG
>JACQWU010000024.1 GCA_016209155.1 Candidatus Desantisiibacteriota bacterium
AAGGAATACTATATATTACTGATATCAAAAATAATCGTATTCAGGTTATTTCAAATACCGGAAATTTTATATATTCATTTGGAAGTAAGGGAAACGGACGCAGTCAGTTCAATGAATTAACAGGTATATATATGGATTCCCAGAATCGTCTTTATGTTGCCGATGCAGGGAATAACCGTGTGGAAATTTATCAAATAGAACCTGATCCATCCGGAGAAAAAATACAACCTGCTTTGCAGCCTATAGAAATAAACTTTTCTAAAATGATAAATGGACAGGTAGAGGATGTCGGAGCAGATATTCACGGTAATATTTACATAGCAAATTCCAAAAATAATTATATACAGGTTTATAATCCTGATGGGACTCTGAAATTTATTTTCGGAGGAGAAGGCAAAGAAAAAGGGAAATTCGACTATCCTATAGGTATAGCAACGTCTCCTGATGGAAAAATAGCTGTTTCTGATAATGAAAATTACAGGATCCAGGTATTTGACTCGCAGGGAATATATTTATTCGGATTTGGGCAAAAAGGAGAAGATAAAGGCGAATTCTCTGATCCGCGCGGTATTTGCTACGATGCCAAAGGAGAGAGATTATATGCCGTAGATAGAAAAAATCACCGCATACAGGTATTTAACCGTGACGGTATTTTTTTGAATAAATTCGGCAAAGAAGGAAGTAAAAAGCCCGGGGAAATAAAAAATCCGGTTAGCGTTGCGCTGGATAAAGACGGCGGTATCTATGTTACAGATACAGATAATGATCAGATACAAAAATTCAATATTCATTTTCTTCCTGATTTTGCATTTGGCAAAAGCGGAACTTCCAAAAAAGAATTTGATCAACCGGTAGACATAGCAATTGATCCGGATAAAAAAATTTATGTGCTTGATAAAGATAATAGCAGAATACAAATTTTTGACAGCACCGGTAAGTTTATTATGGAATTTGGAAGTGAGGGCGATGGAATTGGACAATTTGATAAACCTGAAGGACTTGCAGTACAATTTTATCCCTGGGATAAAAATATTGAATCATTTGTATCGGGTTATAATGTATATCAATCCAAAATCATTGATGGCCCATATACTTTAGTAGGAAAAACATCAAAAAATGAATTTTCCATACCGTCTGATACCACTTTAAATGCCGGTTATTACAGAGTTACGGCTGTAAATCCAAGAGGTTTTGAAAGTCTTCCCAGTCAGACCATTACTAATTATTATGTGCTGGGTTACAATTATTATCAGCAAAATAAATATATTGAAAGCGCTGTAACTTTTCAAAAAGAAATAAAAATTTATCCTGAAAATGTTAATGCGCATTATTTTTTAGGATTAATATATATAAAGGAACAAAAATGGAAGGAAGCTGAAGAAGAATTTAGCAAAGTTATAAAATTACAGCCTCAAAACGGTTACGCCCATTTCTACATGGGGACTATTCTCTCCCGCCAAAAGCTATATGATAAAGCAATAGTAGAGTTTAAAGAGGCTATTAAACTGGAATCGCGAAATTATAAAATATACTCTGAACTCGGGATGGCGTATCTTAGTAAGGAATTATATGAGGAAACAACTGAAACACTGAAAAGCGCTTTACTTTTTGGGGAAACCAATACAGAGCTGCATTATCAGCTGGGACTGGCTTATTACAAGCAGAACAAATATGAGCAGGCGCTTGAAGAATTAAAACTTTATGTAAATGATAATCCGGGAAAAATTGAAGGGCATTATATTCTTGCAAAAAATTATATAGCACAAAAAAAATATCCTTCCGCGGTGGAATCTCTAAAAAAAGCTTCGGAACTTGATCCGGGAAACCATAATATATTCTTTCTTTTAGGGACAGTATTTATTGAACAGGCTAAATATGCTGACGCTGTCACAGAACTCAAAGTTGCTGTTTCACTTGACCTTAAAAATCCTATTTATCATTATAATCTGGGATTGGCATATTTTCATAAAGAAGACAATCAGTCAGCGAAAAATGAATTTAATGAAGCTATAAAACTTGACTCTAAAAATCCTGACTTCCATTACTATCTGGGGCTTGTTTTAATAGAGAAAGATGTGGATTCCGCATTAAATGAATTTAATAAAGTTAAAGACCTTAATCCGGCTTATCTGGGCGTATATAATCATATAGGCGCATTATACGAAAAAAAAGGCCGTTTCCCTGAAGCGATCGATGCCTTCTCAAAAGCACTGGAGCAAAATCAGGGAGACACTAATCTCTATATAGCACTCGGAAACCTTTATGCGAAAATTAAAAATTATCCTCAAGCAGAAAAAAATTTAATGAAAGTTATAAATACGGATAAAAATAATATCAACGCACATCAGACACTTGGAATACTTTACGGTATTCAAGAAAAAAACAGTGAAGCTATTTCCGAATTTAAGCAGATAATCGCTATGGATCCTAAAAATATTGATGCTCATCTAAATCTTGCCTCGATTTATAATAAACAAAATATATATCAGGATGCAGTAGAAGAATATAAAAAAATACTGGAAATTTCACCTGCCCATGCTGAGAGTTATTATCTTCTGGGAATGATTTATATGCATAGCGGTCTATTTGAAATGGCAAAAAAAACTTTCGCTAAAGCCGCAGAAATGGATGATGCAAATTTAAAATATAAAAATGCTACAAATGATCTTAATCAATACATAAAAAAAGAACAGGAGCAGATAGTTGAGTTTATAACACCGGGGGATCCTCCTATTTCTAATTTTGCAAAACGCTCTTTGGATTTATTTCCTTTTAAAAGCGAATATAATATTCAGGAAAACTTATTTAAAATATTTGTGATCTATGATGCCATAACTACTTATGGTGTAATATGTACTGCCCGCAGTAAAGAAATAAAATTTATTGAGCATAAAATATAGACTGCACAATTCTTCTTGCTACGTTCATGGAACAGGCGGAAATATCAGCAGACATTATCAAAAATTCCTATTTTACTCTTATTCTTCTTAATACGGGATGTTCAATAAATGAAGCAGATAAAATCACAGGGAATACAGATTTATTTATTGAAAAAGATAATTTCATATTGATCCCTGTTGATGTTGCTATGTTTGGCTCATCATTCATGGATGCATGGAAAGAAGGTGTGGCAAGGTATAAAGAATATAAAAACATGGAGGAAAAAGGTGAATTGTTCAGCGTAAAAGAATATAGAATAAATATTAAAGAAGCATCATCACTTTATCTTTCGCAGGTTTTAACGCTTCCTCCAACAGACTGGCAGCCCAATATCCCCAAAAAAACAGAAATAGAAAATGTGCTGCAGGCAGACCTAAAAAAATATAAAAAAGATAAAGAATCTTCTCTTATATCAAAATATAAAAACAAGCTTAAAGTAATCCCTGACGATTTAAAGACACGTATGGCACTTGCAGAAGTATACAAAGAAAACGGTTTTTTAAACGAAGCCGCAGAGGAATACAAACAGGTTTTGCTCGTTGACGACAAAAACATGACTGCTTTATATACTCTGTCGGATTATGCATTATATAATAAAAAAAATGAAGAAGCGATGTCATATCTGAATAAAATATTAGAAATATATCCTGCTGAATCACGCGCAATTTTTGATATTGCTGAAAATTATTATTTGCAGGATAAATACGAAGAAGCACTGGAATATTATAAAAAATATTTGAAACTCGACACAAATGATTTAAATAAAAAAGGAACTGCACAGCTTAAAATAGGACTGTGTTTTGCCGCACTAAAAAAACTTGACCGTGCAGTTACCGAGCTTGAAAAATTTATCAATGAATACCCTCAGCATGATATGGTAAAAGATACAAAAAAGACTCTGGAAATTTTAAAAAGCAGTCAGTGATACCTGTTATAATCCGGCTTCAGCAAGGATATTCAGAACTTTATCTTCAGCCCCTATTGCCATAACATGTATTCCGTCACAGTATGGAGACAGTTCCTTTATTAATCTTCCGGCAATTTTTATCCCTGTTTCCAGCGGATTTCCGCTTCCTTCCATTTCCTTGATAAGTTCATCGGGGACACTGATTCCCGGCACGAAGGAGTTTAAATATTTTGCCATACTGGCTGACTTAAGAAGCAGAATTCCTGCAAGTATCTTTACTTTATGTTTTCGCGCTGTCTCCATAAAGCTTTTAAATTTTTCCGTATTATAAACTGCCTGAGTCTGAAAAAATTTTGCTCCGGCTTTAACCTTTTTCTCAAATTTTATTATCTGAGGTGCAATAGGATCTGCTTCAGGAGTGACTGTAGAGCCCGGGAAAAGATCTGTTTTCCCGTTTAATTCATTGCCATCTTCCAGAATTTTCCCCCGAGCACCTTTTGTTGACATATCCCGTCCGCGGTTTAATTTTTCAATTACCTGCAAAAGATGTACTGAGTCAATATCAAATACAGGTTTTGCATCAGGGTGATCCCCTGCCGCAACATGATCCCCTGTAAGAGAAAGTACATTGCGGATGCCAAGTACATGCGCGCTTAAAAGATCTGATTGTATAGCAAGTCTGTTACGATCACGGCATGTCAGCTGAAATATCGGATCAAGCCCTTCGTCCAAAAGCAAACGGCACCCTGCGAGGGAACCCATTCTCATAACAGAACTTTGATTATCTGTAACATTTACAGCATGCACTTTTCCCTTCAAAGCACGGGCATGATGAATCATTTCCTTAATATTTGTACCTTTTGGAGGTCCTGCTTCAGTAGTAATTAGAAAATCTCCGGCTTCATAAGCTTCCCTAAATGTTTTCATAATATTATTCTCCTTTTATTTTTCTGGTGGAGCAGAGCGGGATCGAACCGCCGGCCCCATCCTTGCGAAGGATGTGCTCTCCCAAACTGAGCTACTGCCCCAGCTTATTATCTATTTTCTGTATTAAACTCTCTATTTTTTCTTTTATAATCTTATTATCTTTGTTTTTGCTTTTTTTATCATGCATGCCGAATAATTCTTCAGCTATATTTAAAGCGGCAAGTATTGCTATTTTATTTGATGAAACAAGACCTGTACTATCAGCAACTTCTTTCATTTTTTTATCCACATAACTTGCAAGGCTTTCAATATAATCAGGATCATAAGCACTTTTAATCGTAAATTCATTTCCAAATATCTGCACTTTAATACTTTTACTTTCTGATTTATTTTCCACCATAATAATCTCCTCAAGTTTACAGGGTACTGTTTAAACCTAACCACAGAGAACACAGAGAAACATTTAAATATTTCAGTGTTAAATTCTTTTTTTCTGCGGTTTATTTTTTCATCCTTTTTTCTCTGTTGCTTGTTTTATTATAATTTCTGCTGCCTTGCTTGCCGCCCGGGGGGGGCCAAGTCTATTTATGTTAAAATTACATGTTCAGCTAAAATTTTGGGGTTAATTTCATATTGGAGATATTCAGGGACAATTTCCTCCCCGGCTAAAATATTTACCAGACCGAAATAAGGAGTTATCATAAAAATCCTGCTAAGAAACCAGTTAATAAAAGACGTTTTATACAATATTATCATTGGCTTTTCAAAATAAGCAACTTCAAGCGTTGCTGTTCCTGATGCGACAATAGAAAAATCAGAAACATTTAATACATCATAATTTTTTCCCTTTATTACTCTGATCGGTAATCCTGATTTTATAATATATCCGCCTAAAATTTCCATATCAATACCGCTTGCGCACGGGATAATAAATTTAGTATGCGGCAGCTTTTCAAAAATAAGTTTAGCAGTTTGTATTAATATAGGCATATGATATTTTATTTCACTCATTCTGCTGCCGGGCATAAGAGTTACAACACGTTTAGCATCTTCCATATTAAAATACTTTAAGGCAGTTTCTCTGTCAGTCTCTATTTTAATAGTATCCAGGAGTGGATGTCCGACAAATTCAACAGGGATACCGGCTTTTTCATATAATTTTTTTTCGAAATCAAAGATAACAATTACTTTTGTTACCCATGCCGCAATTTTTTTTATTCTGTTTGGAGCCCAGGCCCAGATTTGGGGGCATATATAATATATTACAGGAATACTAAGCCTATGCGCAATCTTTGCGATTTTGAGATTAAAACCGGGATAATCTATTAGTATAACGGCATCCGGCGGATTATTTATTAATTTCTCTTCTATTTTTTTTAAAGCTTCACGAATAATACGTATTTTCCCGAAAATTTCAGTTACGCCCATTAGTCCCATGGATTTTATATCAAATAAAATATCTACACCGCAGGCTTTCATTCTTTGCCCGCCAATTCCGGAAATATGAGCACCATGCTCATATTTAAAAATATTTTCAGCAAGTGAGGCACCGTGCAGATCTCCTGAGTCTTCACCCGCAATAATCAAAAATTTCAAATTGGACATAAAATAATCCTTTTTTACAATCAGGTATTTAGGCTGAAGGCTGAAGGATATTAGCCAAACTTCAGTTCCCAATAGCCTTCAGTCTTCAGCCTATTCACCTGAATTTTAAGTCATTTTAAGCTCAATATTAGGTACTGCATTCAGAGCTAAATTTAGTTTATCTTCAGGTTCAGGGAGATAATATCCGGCGCATGCGATCATAGCAGCATTATCAGTGCACAAAACAGGCGATGGATAAAAAACATTATATCCCACTTCTCTTAAGCTTTCAAATTTTTCCCTCAGATAACTATTACAGGCAACTCCGCCGGAAATCAGCAATGTTTTTATTTTATTTGCTTCCAGCAATTTTAAAGTATTTCGATGTAATAAATCAATCGCTGCTTTTTGAAAACTTGCAAGAATGTCTTCTTTTTTTGCTTCAGGATTTTTACGGATAACTTCAAGTACTGAGGTTTTAAGACCGCTATAGCTGAAATCAAAAGTATTGCCGCTCTTAAACCTGGGCATAGGAAAAGGAAAAAGAGAAGGATCTCCGCTCTTGCTTATTTTATCGATAACCGGACCGCCGGGATATCCCAGCTTAAGTTCACGGGCTATTTTGTCAAATACTTCTCCGCATGCATCATCCCGGGTTGAAGCAATTTGTTCTACTGAGGTATAGTGTTTCATGTAAAAAATACAAGTATGTCCTCCGGAAACAACAAGCGCTATTGCCGGGAATGTTATTTCATGTTCAATGAAATTAGCAGAAATATGACCATAAAGATGGTGAACACCTAAAAGAGGAATATTTAAAGCATATGCAAAAGCTTTTGCATAAGATATCCCTACTAAAAGCGAGCCTACAAGACCGGGAGCATAAGTAACGGCAATTTTTGTTAATTGTTCTTTTTTTATTTCCGCTTCTTTAAGAGACCGCAAAACAACTCTGGAAATATTTTCAAGATGACTGCGGGAAGCAAGTTCCGGAACAATTCCCCCGAAATTTTCATGGGTTTCCATCTGTGAACTGATTATATTTGAAAGAATTTTCTTCCCGTCTTTTAAAACTGAGGCACTTGTCTCATCACAGGAAGTTTCAATTCCAAGGATATACATAATTTCTCCAATGTTAATCCACCTTAGTTTAATATTTTAGATACAGATACAATCTCTATCCCGTTTTTTTTTAAATATGGGAGCATCTCTTTTATAACTTTTGCCGTGTGTTTTTTTTCAACATGTCCGATACCAATGGCCGTTCCGCGTTTTAAAGATATGGATGCAAGTTCCATAATCTGATTTTTTATATATATTGGATCGTCAATATTATCCAGAAAAACATCTCTTTTATCAACCTTAATCCCGATTTCCTCCCCTGTTTCCATGCACAATGACTTGTTTGTAACAAGACTATCAATATAATACATATTTTTTTCTTTTAACAAAGTAAGTAAAACTATCATAATATTTTTATCTTCAGTTATTCTTGAACCCATGTGATTATTGATTCCGCGTACATAAGGGATACTTTTAAGATTTTCTTCAAGGATTATTTTAATTTCATTCCGGGACATGCTGCTGTAGATTGCTCCCGGACCGGGTTTTTCTTCTTTTGTGTCTTTGTTGTGAGCTTCCATTGGAAAATGGAGCATTATTTCAAAATTTTTTTTATGAGCTTCCTCTGCTATTTGCCTGGAAAAAGTAAGCTGAGGTAAAATCGCAAAGGTAATAGGAGCAGGGATTTCAAAAAATTCTTCAATCTCTTTTCTATAAAAATTTCCCCAATCATCAATTATTATTGCAATGCGTTTCGTTAGTTTTTTTTTACATCATGTTTTTTTATCAATATTAATTTTTGAAAAATAATATCATTAGTATGGACAGTTAAAGCAAACTGTATATCTTTTTTATACGGTTCTATTACTTCCACTGTTACTGATGCTTCTAATTGAGTTGCTTCTCTCGTAAGATTAA